>JBKJZF010000231.1:0-2566 GCA_046715315.1 Solirubrobacterales bacterium
GTTCTCGATCCCGATCGTGCTCTGGTCGCCGATCGGCCGCGACGTCTTCGGCTTCGAGACCGGGATGCCTTTCGGACTGCGCGAGGACGTCTTCACGCTCGTTCTCAGCCTGCCGGTGATCTTCTACTCGTGCTCGATCTTCTTCACCGGCGCCTTGCGAGCCCTGCGAGCCCGGACCCTCGACATGATGGTCTTGGTCGCGGTCGCGGTCGCGGCCGGCTGGACCTACTCGGTGGCGATCACCCTCACCGGTGGCGGCGAGGTCTTCTACGAGGCCGCCACCGTGCTGGCCTCGTTCGTGCTCCTCGGGCACTGGTTCGAGATGCGGGCCCGCGGCGGCGCCAACGACGCTATTCGGACCCTTCTCGACCTGGCTCCGCCGAAGGCGCTGGTGATCCGCGACGGCGAGACGGTCGAGGTTCCCACCGCCGAAGTGGAGGTCGGCGACCTGCTGCTGCTGCGGCCGGGGGCCAAGATCGCGGTCGACGGGACCGTCACCGAGGGCGAGAGCGAGGTCGACGAGTCGATGGTCACCGGCGAGAGCCTGCCGGTGCACAAGGCGGCGGGCTCCGAGGTGATCGGCGCCACGATCAACGCCAACGGCACCCTCCGTGTCCGCGCGACCAAGGTCGGCGCCGACTCCGCGCTGGCCCAGATCGTCAGGCTCGTCCAGGAGGCGCAGAACTCGAAGGCGCCCGGACAGAAGCTGGCCGACCGGGCCGCCTTCTGGCTGGTCTTGGTCGCCTTGGTCGGCGGCGCGGTGACTCTCGCCGCCTGGATGATCTTCAGCGACAAGCCGACCTCGGACGCGATCCTGTTCGCGATCACCGTCGTCGTCATCACCTGCCCCGACGCGCTCGGCCTCGCGACCCCGACGGCGATCATGGTCGGAACCGGCCTCGGCGCCAAGCGCGGCGTGCTGTTTAAAAGCGCGATCGCGCTCGAGACGTCGGCCCGGATCCAAGTCGTGGTCATGGACAAGACCGGCACCCTGACCAAGGGCGAGCCCGAGGTCACCGACGTGATCACCGACGGGATCGACGAGCGCGAGCTCTTGCGCCTCGTCGCCGCGGTCGAGCGCTCCTCCGAGCATCCGCTGGCCGAGGCGATCGTCCGCCGCGCCGAGGCCGGAGGCGCCCCCGAGGTGCCGGCGATGGAGTTCGAGAACGTCCCCGGCCACGGCGCCGTTGCCCGGGTGGACGGCCGCACCGTGGCTGTCGGCAATCGCCGGCTGATGGAGCAGCGGAGCGTAGAGCTGGGCTCCCTGGGAGAGCGCCGCGAAGTGCTGGCGGCGGGCGGGCGGACAGCCGTGATCGCAGCGATAGACGGGCGGGCAGCCGGGCTCTTCGGTATCGCCGACGCTCTCCGGGAGACCTCGGCCGCCGCGATCGAGGCCCTGCACGCGGCCGGGGTCGAGGTCGTGATGCTGACCGGCGACAACCAAGCGACCGCTGAACGGATCGCGGAGCGGCTCGGGATCGACACCGTGATCGCCGAGGTCCTGCCCGGCGACAAGGCGGCCAAGGTCGCCGAGCTGCAGGCCGGCGGCCGCAAGGTGGCGATGGTCGGCGACGGTGTCAACGATGCGCCGGCCCTGGCTCAAGCCGACCTCGGGATCGCGATCGGCGCCGGCACCGACGTGGCGATCGAGACCGCCGACGTGGTGCTGATGCGCTCCGACCCGCTCGACGTCCCCACCGCGCTCGAGATCGGCCGCGGCACGCTCCGCAAGATGCGCCAGAACCTGGGCTGGGCGATCGGCTACAACGCGATCGCGCTGCCGATCGCCGCCGGTGTTTTCGAACCCTCGCTTGGGCTGGTACTGCGGCCTGAGATCGCGGCACTCTCGATGTCGGGCTCGAGCTTTATCGTCGCCGTCAACGCGCTGATGCTGAAGCGGCTGCACCTGCCCGAGCCAGGACCCGCTCCGCAGCCACCCACGAGAACGCCCCCGCCGACGGCCCGCGAGGTTCCGGCGACGGCGGGCTGACGGCGAGCTCGCCCGACCTCCGTCAGGTCGCCTCGATCACCATCATCAGCCCGCCTGGGCCCTCTCCGTCGAGGGGCTCATGCGCTCGCCCGGGGCTCGGCCGCGCCGGGACGACCCTCGCGCAGAGGGTCCGCGGGCCCGGGCTTGCGTCCTCGAGGCGGCCGCTGGTCACCGCGGCGCGGGATGAAGCGGGGCGTCACCGCCGCGTAGGCGTCCCAGGAAGCCCCGAACCGGCCTCGGATCTCTCGCTCCTCGCGGATCGCCAGCGCGCGGTAGACCACCAACAGCGCCGGGAACATCAACAGCGTCGGGATCGTCGGCCACTGCAGCAGAAAGCCGATCATGATCAGGATGAAGCCGAGGTATTGCGGGTGCCGCAGGCGCGAGTACGGGCCCTCGACCGCCAGGCGGTCCTGCCGCTGCGCCGCATACAGGTGGCGCCAGGCCACCGCCATCAACCAGAAGCCGCCACCGATGAAGGCGTAGCTCGCGAGGTGGAACGGACTCAGGTGCGGGTCGCCCCCCCAGCCGATCAGTCCGGCCCACAGGTGCCCGCCATCGTGGGTTAGGTCGAGG
>JBKJZF010000232.1:0-3782 GCA_046715315.1 Solirubrobacterales bacterium
TGGGTCGTGTATCCCGCCTTCTCAAGGCAACTCGCCAGCTCCTCTGGGGTCTCGGCAGGGGCGGCGTCTGCCTTCCCGGACGCCGACTCCGGCGCTTCCGGCACCTCCGTCGTCGTCGCGACGTTGCCCTCTCCGTTGTCGTCGTCGCCGCACGCTGTCATGGCGAGCACGAACCCCACAATCACGATGCCGACTAGCAATCTCACCCGAACCCACTTCCTCTCCTGACGAACGCAGCGGCCATGATCCTATCGACGAGGAGCCCACGCGTCCCCGCCAGCCCCCGCTGCCCGGCCGGGCCCGGCCAGTTGTCGCGACCCTGGCGGGGCCCCACCCCGTGCGTGAGGGCCCCTTGCCTGCCCCCCAGCCGGATCTGCGGCGCTGCGGCCACGCATCCGGTCAATGTGACGTTTGGCGCAAATGCAGGCGGGTGATCACTCTGTTGTCACTCGACACCCTCTCGACTCGGGCGACAACGGCGTTCTCCGCTTGCCTAAGCGATGGGCCGGGGAGGATTCGAACCTCCGCCCTACGGATTATGAGATCTCGGAGTCCGTAGGACGTGAGGTCGACTTGGCTTGTTCAAGCCATGTGACCTCACCTGAGATCACCTGAAACCCCCTATTTCGGGATACGGTTCGGGATACGGTTTTCGCGGGGGGCCGCACGGTGTCCGGCTCCTAAGAGTGTTCGGTACAGATCGGATGACTGACGCCGAACATCCTCCGATGTGTTCGGTACAGTTGATATATGCCCAAGCCGAACAAATCGGATGGCGGACGCCGGGGCCGGCCGTCACGGGCTGCTGTCTACGAGAGATTGCGGGTGCAGGTCGACGAGCTGCGCGAGCGCCTGGGTGGGCTCCCCTCCCCGCTCGAGGCCGAGGGCATCTGGCGCGGCATCTGGCTTGTGGAGGCGCACCACTCGACGGCGATCGAGGGCAACACGCTAGTGCTGAAGCAGGTCGAGGCATTGCTTGCCGAAGGCCGCGCAGTCGGGAACAAGGAGTTGAGCGAGTACCTCGAGGTGCGCGGCTACGCCACCGCCGCCGACTGGGTCTACGGGCACGGGATCAGCGCCGGGGAGTGGACCACTGGCGAGCTGATCTCCCTGGCGGAGCTTCGCCACGTGCATGCGCTCGCGATGACCCCCGTCTGGGATGTTTCGCCGCATCCGCAGGCCACCGAGCGCGAAGGGCCCGGCTCGCTCCGCGAGCACGACATCGAGCCGTTCCCCGGCGGCATGCAACCACCTCCCTGGACTGACGTACCGGCGCTCGTTGGTGATTGGATCACCGACGCCCAAGCACTCCCCGGGACCGATGACTCGGTCGTCCCCCAGGTGCTCGCTTCGCTGCACGCCCGCCTCGAGCAGATACACCCGTTCCTCGATGGAAACGGCCGCACCGGTCGGCTTGTGCTCAACCTCCTGCTCGTCCGGCTCGGCTATCCCCCCGCGATCGTCTACAAGCGCGACCGCTCCCGCTATCTCGCTGCTCTCCGCCGCGCCGACCAGGGCGACGCCGGGCCACTTGGCGAGTTCCTCACCCGAGCGATCCTCGACAACCTCTACAAGTTCATCGTCCCGGCGATAGCTGGACCCGCCAGACTGGTTCCGCTGCCGGCCCTCGCTACCGACGAGATCTCCGCCGACGCCCTCCGGGTCGCCGCGATCCGGGGACGCCTCAAGGCCGCCCGGGCCGCAGATGGCACATGGCGGAGTTCGCGAGGCTGGGTAGACGAATACATCGCAGGCCGTTACAAGCGGAGCTGACCGATCGCCGCTACGCGGCTCGCTCGTCGTCGATCCGGAGCTCCTCGCGCATCCAGCTGACGTCGGGGAACGGTTCGCCGCGGCGCCGCTCTCGCTCGGCGTGGTTCTCGATTCCGCGCAGGAGCAGGTGTAGCTCCGCGGAGTGCTCGGCGCTCGACGCGGCCTCGCGAGGAGTGAGGCCTCCGAGCCGGGGGTGCGGCTCATCGAGCAGGCGCCGGTACTGGCGCTCGAGCTGCGCCTCGATCAGCTGACGGACCTCGCCAGCCGGCAACGAGGGCTCGATCGGCGCCGGCGGCGGCGACTCGACGTGCTCCGAACCCGACCGGGACGAATCGAGGTCGGTCACCTCCCGGCGAACCAGGCGGGCGAGCTTGCCAAGCCGGCGCTCGACCAGCGCGCACGCGGCCTCGAGGCGCGCCTCCGAAAGCGCCATGAAGCTGAGCTCCCGTCCTTCGAGCTCGAAGCTTCCCACCGCGATCCGGTCCGCAAGTTCCGGAGGAGGCTCCTCCCCCGCCGCCACCGGCGTGCACTCGAGCACCAGGGCGCCGCGGGGCAACTCCGCCCGTCGCCGGAGGACCTCCCGCCGCGGGAGCGCCCACACGAAGCAGTCGCGATCGCTCATCGGCCCCATCCAGACGACCTCGGGCGGGGCGTCGAGCGCCGCGAGCGCTCCCTCGTCGTCGGCCACCGCCCATACCGCCTCGGCGTGCGCCGCCGGATCGCCCTCGACGCTCACGAACACGGGCTCGATCGAGCGGCTCGGCGGGACGAAGCGCAGAAGATCGAGAGCGCCGGCCTGGAAAGCGGCATCGAAGCCCTCGGCGGCGGTGGGAACGCCGAGCTCGCGAGCCAGACGCTCCAGCTCGCCGAGCAGCTCCGGCTCCTCGTTCGGGTCGTAGAACCCGACCGGCCCCCACAGCGATGGCCCGGGCTCGCCGTCCATCACCCGGCCCAGCAATAGGTCCCAGGCGACCGCCTCACGAGAGACGTTCCGGCTGCGCACCCGCACCCGGGACCCGCGCGTCACGCTCTCAAGCTCGATCGAGTACCCGGGCTCGACGGCGAGCACGCGGTGCAGGCCCAGCCGAGCCGCAGCGATCCGGGTCGCCACGTCCCGCTCCCGCGGGGGCAGCTCGTCCCGGCGGGCGTAGCGCTCGGCGAAGCTCCCACCGCCCGGCAGCTCGTAGTCCAGATGCGCCCACGCGCACATGACGTCGACCTGGGCGTCCCGAACCTCCCTGGAGGGACTGGCGAACGCCTCGATCGCCCGGCGCAGCTCGTCCGGATGGCGCTCGCGGGCCCAGTCCTGGATGCGGCGCCAGACCCGCTCGTCCTCGCGGTCGGCTGCCACGATCCGGTCCTCGTGGGCGAGGCAGCAGAGCTTGTACTTGCGCCCGCTTCCGCACGGACACGGCGCGTTTCGCCTCACCTTGGTCATCGCCCGCAGGCTACGCCCGAAGCCGGATGCTTCAGATGCGTTCCACGGCACCCCGATGGGTGAGCTGCGGCGACCGCTTCTGCCACCCGGCGAGGTCGCGCTCGAGGTGGCGCTTCTTCACGCCGGGACTACTACCGGCTCGACGAGCGCCCACCCGAAATCGGGAATCGGCTCGCCACGCTCGCGACGCTCCTCGAGGACGAGCGCGATCGCGTCGCGAACCATCTCACGCGCATCCTCCAGGCTCTTGCCCTGGGTATGGACCTCGGGAAGCTCGGGCACCGGCGCGTAGACCCAGCCGTCGCCAGCGTCCTCGTAAACGGCGTTGAACGTCAGTTCGCTCATGGTGTGCGCCGTAGCGCGCTACAGAGTCTCAAAGCAACGCCAGCTCCCGCTTCGGGCGCTTGGCGCTGCCGAAGTCGAATCCAATCACCGCGTGACCGCCGAGGGCCTCTCCAAGCCGCTTGAGCGTTTGGGCGCTCGACGCATGCTGACCACTCTCGATCCGCGAGATGACGGATCCCGTCGTTCCCATCCGCTTGGCAAGCTCTTCCTGCGAGAGCCCGAGTAC
>JBKJZF010000233.1:0-4836 GCA_046715315.1 Solirubrobacterales bacterium
GGGCACCAGAACGCGGCTGGTGCCCAATGGCGACGGCCTCGCCGAGGCGAGATACTGCGCGGGCGATGTCGCAGGAGAACGTCGAAATCATCCGCGGAGCCTTCGCGGCGTTCCAGCGGGGCGACATGACCCAGATCATCGATCTGATGACCGATGATCTGGTCACGCACCGGGTCGAGCCCGATGACGCCATCTATCACGGCAAAGAGGGCTTTTTTCAGGCGACGGCAGATTGGACCGAGGACTTTGAAGACTGGACCGCAACCCCAGAGGAATTCATCGACGCGGGAGATGGAGTCCTGGTTCGGGTTCACCAGACGGCTCGCGGAGAGGCCAGCGGCGTTCCCGTGGAGAGTCACTTCTGGTTCGTTTTCGCCATGCGCGGAGGGAAGATCGCGCGCTTGAGCTTTCACTCCAGAAGGGCCGCGGCCTTCGAAGCCGCCGGGGTGCGGGAGTAGGCGATGTCGGAGGAGAACGTGGAGCTGGTCAGGCGCGGCCTCGAGAAATCCAACCGCGGCGATCTTGTAGGCGCCGCCTGAATACTGGTCCACCTGCGCCGGTCTAAAACTGGGCCACCCCGCGCAGCGGCCGGAGCGTCCGACCGGGCCCTTGTTCTGGCTCGATCAATGCGATCGAGACCGGAGGAAGGCAGTTGCTCGACGTGGAGCAGTGGGCAGAGATCAGGCGGATGCAGCACGTCGAAGGGCTCTCGCAGCGCGAGATCCAGCGCCGAACCGGCATTCACCACGACACGATCCGTCGCGCCCTGGCCTCGCCGAAGCCACCGAGCTACGGCCCGCGACAGCGACGCGCCTCCAAGCTCGATCCTTACCGCTCCGAGATCGAGCGCCTGCTGGATGGCGAGCCCGCGCTCTCAGGAGTGCGGATCCGCGAGGAGATCACAGAGCTCGGCTACGACGGCGGCAAGTCAATCCTCGACGACCACCTGCGCGAGATCCGCCCCCGCTATGCGCCGCCGCCGCGCAGCTTCCAGCGCACCGTCTACCGACCGGGCGAGCTCTGCCAGTTCGACCTCTGCGAGCCCAAGCGCGAGATCCCGGTCGGCTGGGGTGAGCTGAGGCGGGGCTGGATGGTGACCGCCTGCCTGCCCTACTCGCGCGCCTTCGCCGCGGCGCTGATCTTCTCCAAGGAGCTCTCAGACATCGCCTGGGGCATGAACCGCTGCCTGGCCCGCCTGGGCGCCCTGCCGCGCAAGCTGGTCTGGGACCGCGAGGGCGCAATCCACCGCGGCGGCGGGCGCCCGACTGAGGCCTTCGCCGCCTACTGCGGCTCACTACCGGCCGGCTGGGTGATCCTCGATCCGGGCGACTGCCAGGCCAAGGGAGCGCTGGAGCGCTCCCACCGCTTCGTTCACGGCAACTTCGAGGCCGGCCGGCGCTTTGCCAACCACCACGACTTCCAAGATCAGCTCGACCGCTGGGCCGACAAGATCAACGCCCGCGTCCACCGCACGACCCGGGCGGTGGTTGCAAAGCGCCTGGGCGAAGAGCGCGAGCGGATGCGGTCCTTGCCCGCCGCCATGCCCGACCCAGACCGCCGCTGGGTGACGCGGGTGCCTGCGCAGCCCTACCTGCGCTTTGACCGAAACGACTACTCGCTGGACCCGCCGTAATGGCGACGGGCCCTCGAAACGCGATACTGCGCGGGCGATGTCGCAGGAGAACGTGGAGATCGTGCGTGTACGAGCGTCGTAGTAGGGTGGGTAGCGGTCGCGGGGGCTGTTGAGAACGGGAGGTAGACAGTTGATCCAGGCAAGGCGGACGCCGGTGAGCGTCCTCGTCGGCGTTCTCGCCCTGGTCTCGGTCGCGGCGCTCGCGCCGGCAGCAAGTGCGGCCGGACTCGAGATGTATCGCGCCACCCTCGAGCGCGACCAGGTCGACGAGCTGGTCGCCGGCGGCTACGACGTCGCCGCGGTCGATCGCACCGCCAGCGGCGCCATCGCCGAGCTCGTGCTCACCGACTCCCAGCGCGCCGAGCTCGCCCACCAGGGCATCGAGGTCGAGCTGCTCCGCGACGCCCGCGGCCGCACCTCCACGCAGCTCGCGGCCAAGCAGGCGCAGGGAGGCTACGAGGTCTACCGCGACTACGACTCCCAGGGCGGCATCCGCGACGAGCTCTACAGCTTCGCCGCCGAGAACGAGGAGATCGCCGACCTGCACGTGCTCGGCACCTCGAACCAGGGACGCGAGATCATCGCCATCCGTCTCACCGGGAACGCCCAGAGCCGGCCGGTGGGCTCGCGCCCGGCGGTGCTCTATCAGGGCACCACCCACGCCCGCGAGTGGATCTCGACCGAGGTCAGCCGCCGGCTCATGCACTGGTTCGCTGATCCCAGCGGGCCCAACCGCAAGGCCGCCGAGCGGCTGCTGCGGAGGCGCGAGCTGTGGTTCGTGCCGGTCGTCAACCCCGACGGCTACCAGTACACGTTCGACGAGGAGCGGTTGTGGCGCAAGAACCTGCGCGACAACAACGGCGACGGCGAAATCACCAACGTCGACGGCGTCGATCTCAACCGCAACTACCCCGAGCACTGGAACTACGACGACGAGGGATCCTCCTCGGACGCCTCCAGCGAGACCTACCGGGGTCCGGAGCCCGGCTCCGAGCCCGAGACGCAGGCCGACATGGGCCTGTTCGACCAGGTGCCCTTCGAGTTCGCGATCTCCTACCACTCCTACGGGCAGCTGCTGCTCTACCCGGAGGGCTGGCAGGTGCAGACCCCCTCCCGCGACGACCCGATCTACATCGCGCTTTCCGGCACCGACGCCGACCCGGCGATCAAGGGCTTCGACCCCGACGTCTCCGCCGAGCTCTACACGACCAACGGCGAGTTCACCGACTGGGCCCACGGCGACGAGAACACGCTCGCCTGGACCCCGGAGCTCTCGGAGGGGTGTCGGGGTTGCGGCTTCGTCTTCCCCGACGACGAGAACCGGGTCCGGGCCGAGTTCGTGGACAACCTGCCGTTCGCGCTCGACGTGGCGCGCTCGGCCGGCGATCCCGACGACCCTCGCTCGCACCTCGGCAACGAGACCGAGCCCTTCTACCTGGAGACGGTGAGCGCCGATCCAGAGCGGGCCAACAACCCGCTCTCGGACCTCCGCTTCCGCCATTCCTACGGCGACCCGCAGCCGGTCGAAATCCTGGCCAAGCGCGAGCTCGGCGACGTCGCCCTGCACTACCGGGTAAACGGCGGCGCCGAGCAGACCGCGGCGACCAGCGAATGGGACGGCGGCGAGAACTTCGGCGACCGCTACAACGTCCACTACCACCTGATGCGCGGCGAGGTCACCGGGACCGACCCCGGCGACTCCGTCGAGGTCTGGTTCGAGGGCGGCGGCGAGCGCTCCCAGTCGTTCACCTACGACGCCGTCTCCGAGTCGGCGGCCGAGACCCTCGTGGTCGCCGCCGAGGACTACACGGGGATCTCCAACAGCCCGCCCTACGCGGACGCCACCAGCCCCAACTACCTGAGCTACTTCGAGCAGGCGCTGGCCGACAACGGCGTCGCCTACGAGGTCTACGACATCGACGCCCGCGATCGCACCGCCCCCGACCACCTCGGCGTGCTCTCGCACTTCGACTCGGTCGTCTGGTACACGGCCAACGACGTCATCACCCGCGACCCCGGGATGGTGCCCGGGACCGCCTCGCGGCTCGCCAACGACGAGTTGCTGGAGATGCGCTCGTACCTGAATGAGGGCGGCAAGCTCCTCTACAACGGGCAGTACGCGGGCTTCGCCTACGCGGGCGGCTACGCGTATGACCCGGTGGAGAACGAGCCCTGCGCCCGCAACCCGATCGTGGACGCGCGCTGTCTGCCGCTCTCGGACGACTTCCTCCAGTACTACCTGGGCGCCTACATCTACAACGACGACGCGGGCACCGACCCGGACACCGGCGAGCCGTTCGACGTGCTCGGCGTCGAAGACCCCTACACCGGCGGCCAGTGGGGGATGAACGGCCCCGACTCGGCCAACAACCAGGCACACACGGCCTCGTTCCTTTCCACGTCGAGCCTGCTCCCGGAGTCGCAGTACCCGCAGTTCGCGAGCGACGCCCCGGCGCAGTGGGCGCGCGACGGTGCGGCCCCGTTCGAGCCCTACGACGGCGAGCACTACGTCTACTCCAACCGCTCCAACGAGACGTACAAGCGCCTGCTGCGCCCGCTCGACCTCACCGGGGTGAGCGCGGCCGACGCGCCGAGCATGAAGTTCCGGGTCTCCTACGACACCGAGCCCAACTGGGACTACGCCTTCGTCGAGGTTCACACCGCCGGGCAGGACGACTGGACCACCCTGCCTGACGAGAACGGGCACACCTCAACCGACACCGGCGACAGCTGCCCGGAGGGCTGGATCGAGGATTTGCACCCGTTCCTCGCCCACTACCAGACGCGAGACAGCGGCGGCAGCTGCACGCCGACCGGCACGAGCGGGGAGTGGAACGCCGCCTCGGGCCGCTCGGCGGGCTGGGAGCAGTGGGAGGTCGACCTCTCCGCTTACGCGGGCCGCGAGATCGAGGTCTCGATCACCTACGTGAGCGACTACTCGGTCCAGGGCCTGGGCGCGTTCGTCGACCAGATCGAGGTCTCGACCGGCGAGGGCTCGACCTCCTTCGAGGAGGACGGCAACGCTATGGACGGCTGGACCGTGCCCGGCCAGCCCGAGGGAACGGCGCCCAACCCCAACGACTGGGAGCGGCGCACCTCCGTCGGCTTCGAGGAGGGGGCGATCGTCTCCACCGACGACACCCTCTACTTTGGCTTCGGCCTCGAGGGCGTCGCGACGCGGGAGGAGCGCGCCGACCTGCTCG
>JBKJZF010000234.1:0-2800 GCA_046715315.1 Solirubrobacterales bacterium
ACCGAGGCGTGGGGTGGGCGCTGTGAGCCCGGCGAAACCACGGGTCGCGATATTCGGCCCCACCCGCTGCTCTCAGTAACCTTCGAGGCTCGAGGCACCGAGGGCGACGACAGCCACTCCACCCCGCGGACAGGGTGTCTGGGTAGCTCGGATGGACGCCGAGCTGGGGGCCGAGCCAGTCCTCTGTGGCTTCCGGGGCGGGGAGACCGGCGAGCGGGGCCTGGTCACCACCGGTGGCGCCAGCGGTTGCTACCTGCACGACGGCGCGACGGTAAGCGGCAACCGCCTCAGGCCTCTACCTGACCGGGTCTGTCGGCGGCGCGCTCGCGCAGATCCCTCAGCGAGCGCAGCATCCCGTCGCGCAAAACCGAGAGATCGCTGACACCCTCGCGATCGGCGTTGATGCAGAAGAACAGATCGCCGTCGTAGCTGACCACGGCGATCCCGACCGCGTGGCTCGCGGCGATCGGAACCAGAGGCCACACCTCTCGCAGGCGCGCGCCGAATGCGTAGAGCGGAACGGGCGGCCCGGGCACGTTCGTGATCGTCACGTTGAACAGACGAGTGGCGAACGGCGACCTCGCGATGAAGCTGTGGATAGCCGGCGGCGCCAACGCCGTGATGTCGATCAGCGTCTTCGACCCCAACGCCTGCCGTCCGGCCTTCAGGCCCTCGGCCTCCTCGACCTGCCGCTGGTAGCGCATCAGCGGGTCGGGCTCGGCGACCGGGAGATGGACGAAGAGCGAGGTGATCTGGTTCCCGAGCTCCAGATGCTCGCCGGCGGCACGGATGTTCATCGGCACCATCGCCCGCAGGCCCTGGCGCGGGAGGGGCTCACCGCGCCCCTCGAGCAGGTCGCGGAAGCCGCCCGCGGCAACGGCGAGCACCACGTCGTTGACGGTCCCCCCCAGCGCGTTCTTGATCTGCTTGAGATCCCGCAGCGGCACGCGCAGGGCAGCGAGCCGCCGGTGCGCGCCGATCGGCTCGTTGAGACTCGTATGGGGGGCCGGGAAGACTTCGTCGCGCACCATCACCTCCGCAATCGCCCGGGACCGCTCAAAAGCATCCCGGGCGCGCTCCGGATGAGCCAGCGCGACAACACTTGCGCTGGCCACGCGGAAGGGGAGGCGGGCGGCGGCGCCCGCGGCGCCCGCTGCGCCGGATACCAGGGACCACGCGGTACCGACGATTCCGTCCGGCCCGCCATTCCCGGGGTCATCCGTCGCCGTCTCATCGACGCCGAGCCAGCGGCCGCCAGGGGGCACGGGCTCAGCATCCAGGAGCAGGTGGGTGGCCTCGACCGATCCGACTCCGTCCACCATGCAGTGGTGGGTCTTGCTGACGAGTGCCCAGCGTCCGCCGGCCAGCCCTTCGAGGACGACGAGATCCCAGAGCGGGCGGCGGCGGTCGAGCCGCTGCGAGAAGTGCTCCGCCGCCCACTCGAGCAACTCCGTCTCCCCGCCGGGCCGGGCGAGTGCCGAGCGACGGACGTGCGCACCCGCGTCGAAGCCGGGGTCCCGCTCCCACGCCGGCCAGTGCATTCCGCCCGTCCTCGGCTCCGAGAGCCGCTGCCGGTAGCGCGGCAGCGCCGACAGGCGACGCTCGAGGTGACGCGCGACGTCGGCGGCGGCGGGCGCGGGGCGATCCGGAAGAGCGTCGAAGACCATCACGGCCCCGATGTGCATATGGGCGCTGTCGTCCGCCTGTTCGAGTTCGAGGAACGTGGCGTCAAGCGCAGTGAGCCTTTCGGTCGGTCCCACGACAGAGATCATCCCACCATCACCTCATCATCAGCATGCAGGCACAGGCCTCACGAAGGTGACGAACGGGCTATCCAGCGCGCTGGGGCAGCCCGCCTGCCCTGGCGAGGGCAGGCCCGACGGCGAGGATCAGGGTCGGCGCCTCGCGCCGGAACCGCGGCAGGAAAGCCTCGGCGGCGGCGTCGTCCGCGAACCACAGCCGGGCCTCTCGCGCGTAGAGCGCCGAGAGCTCATCGCGCGAGCTGAACCCCAAGCCTGACGGACGCGTTGCGCCCTCGACGGCATCCTCGTACCACGGGTTGCAGCTAGCGGCCGCCCCCGGGCGCCAGAATGGGGGCATGCCCGAGCTCCCAGAGGTCGAGACGATCCGCCGTCAGCTCGAGCCCGAGGTCGTCGGCCGGCGGATCACCGAGGTCGAGGTGCTCGACGAGCGCTGGACGCGCCCGCTGCCGCCCTCGGCGCTGGTGGCGGTCGTCGAGGACCGCGAGATCGTCGCCGCCGACCGGCGGGGCAAGTACCTGATCCTTCGCCTCTCCGGAGACGCGGCGCTGATCATGCACCTGCGGATGACCGGCAACCTGCTGCTGAGTCAGGGAGAGGGGCTCGCGGACCTGATGGAAGTCGATCGCCTCGGCGCCCCGCGGCTGTACGAATCGGAGCCGCAGCTTCGCCATCTGCGAGCGCGGATCGGGCTCGACGACGGCTCCGAGCTGCTGTTCACCGACGCCCGCCGCTTCGGGCACGCGGTGGCGCTGGCCGGCGCCGAGGTGGACGAGTACTTCGCGGCTCGGCTCGGGCTGGAGCCGCTGACCGACGAGCTCACCGCCGAGGCGCTGTGCGAGCTGGCGGCGGGGCGCACGGCACCGCTGAAGTCGTTCCTGCTCTCGCAGAAGGGGATCGCCGGGATCGGCAACATCTACGCCGACGAGGCCCTGTTCCGCGCCGAGCTGCACCCGCTGTCCCCGGCGGGATCGATGCGCCCCGAGCATTGCGAGGCGCTGCGCGAATCGATCGTCGAGACGCTCGAGGTGGCGCTGGCG
>JBKJZF010000235.1:0-3390 GCA_046715315.1 Solirubrobacterales bacterium
CCGCGAACCCCTCTCAGCGAGGGGTTGTCAAAGCAGGTCGCCGCCGGGCCCCGCGAGGGGGCGGGGGCGGACGCTTGGTGACGGCGACGAATCGCATCAGGCGCATTCTCGCCCCGGTGGCTCAGCCACTGGTTCGTCGCCGGCGGGCATTCAGGCAGCGCGATTGGCCCACTGGCCCGCCCGACTTCGTCGGCGTCGGCGCGCAGCGATCGGGAACGACCTGGTGGTACGGGCTCCTTCGTGACCATCCGCGCATCCACGCGGGCGAGAAGGAGCTCCACTTCTTCGACAGGTACTTCAGGCGCGAGTTCTCCGACGCGGACGTCGAGGCCTACCACCGGCGCTTGCGGAGGCCGGCCGGCCACCTGGTCGGGGAATGGACGCCGCGGTACATGCACGACTTCTGGGTGCCGGCCCTGTTGCGCCGGGCGGCTCCCGACGCGCGGATCCTGGTCCTGCTAAGGGACCCCCTCGAGCGGTACCGATCGGGCCTCAGCCACGAGGTCGACCGGTTCATGCGCAGCGTGCCCAGGCGGCGACGCGAATACGCCGCCGCGATGAGCGCCAACGACGCCCTCGATCGCAGCCTCTACGGCTCTCAGCTCCGCAGGCTGCTCGACCAGTTCGACCGGGAACGCGTGCTGGTGCTCCAGTACGAAAGCTGTGTCGGGGATCCGGCCCGCGAGCTGCGGCGGACCTACGAGTTCCTGGGCGCTGATCCGGCCGACCACGTGCCGGCGTTCCTGACCAAGCGTGCAGGTCGAGCGCACCCGCCGGTGGATGTCACCGACCCGGTGACCGAGGCGGCTCTGCGTGTGATCCTGCGCGATGTAGCGGACTTGAAGGCACTGGTTCCCGAGATCGATCTCGGTCTGTGGGCCTCGTGCCGGGGGATCGCCACCGGCGCTGGGGCGGGCGCCTGATGCAGATACTGCTCTCGGGAGCGGTCCCGGGACCGGAGGACGACCGCGGCATCACGGCTGTGCTCGCCGTTCTCGACGGCGAGAGCGGCGAGGTGATCCATCGCTGCGATTACGTGACCCCACCCGAGCTTCGGGCGCCCGGGCAGAAGATGCAGTTCACCGGGTTCGCGCTGGACGACGGCCGCCTCTACGCCTGCTGCCACAACGAGGTGCTCTGGTTCGACGATTGGCCGCCCGTCGAGCCGGCGGGACGCGTCTCCATCTCCGGCTTCAACGACCTGCACCACTGCCTGCCGTGGGAGGGCGGATTGGCGGTTGCGAACACGGGGCTAGAAACCGTGGATCACGTGTCCCTGGACGGCGAGCTGATAGGCCGATGGGACCTGCTGCGGGGGTTCGAGGGTGCGCGCGAGATCGATCCGGAAACTGACTACCGGCGATTCGACGACACGAAGCCCCACCTCGTCCACGGCGACCATCTGTTCGTTCGCCGGGGCGAGCTGTGGGTGACCCAGCTACGGACCTCGCGAGCGGTATGCGTTGCCGATCGCCGGCTGCGGATCGAGTTCGAGGCGGGCATGCCGCACGATGGGCGCCGGATCAGGGATCGACTCGTCTTCACGACCACGAACGGGCACGTGGTGTTGGTGGACCCGGAATCGCTCGAGGTCCTCGCGAGCCACAACCTGCCGGCGATGACGCCGGGGGCAGACGTCCTCGGCTGGTGCCGGGGCGTCTGCGAGGACCCACGGGCCGAGGGGCGCGTGTGGGTCGCCTTCTCGTTTCCGCGCGAGACGCGCTGGCGGGAGTATGCGTTCTGGATCAAGTACCAGCACAAGCCGCTGCCGAGCCGAATCGCGTCCTACGACCTCGAGCGGGGGGAGCTGGTCGAGAGCGTCGAGGTGACGCCGGACCAGAACCTCGTCCTCTTCCAGCTGGACCTGCTGCCCGAGGGCCTGTGGGTCTGAGCTCGGGCCTCGCCTCCCGCTGCCGATGACGCCGCGCAACGACATCGCGATCTACTCCCCGTTCGCCTTCGCGTTCTACGAGGACCCCGCCAGCGAGGCGTATCGGAACGCCCTGGGCGGCGGGGGGGCCGAGCTGCAGACATCGATGCTGGCTCGGGCGCTGGCGCCGGCCGGCCTGCGCGTCGCCCACATCGTTTACCCGGTGGAGATAATGTCGCCGCAGGAGCTGGGCTCGCTCGAGGTCGTTCAACGCCCGCCGCGGGCGCCCAGGCGCGACGCCTTCGGCAAGCTGGGCGAGACGCTGGGAGTGTGGCGGGCCCTCGCGTCGGCCGATGCTCGCCTGTACCTCTTTCGCACCGGCCTCAGCGGCGGCATCGCCGCCTTCCTGGTGGGGGCGCTGTTCTGCCTGACGCACAGGCGGCACCTGGTCCTCGCCGCCTCGAACGACCTCGACTTCATCTTCGATCGGCGCGACCGCTCGCGCCTGGTCGTGGCGCTGTACCGGCTGGCCCTGAGGCGCACCCGACGGGTCGTGGTCCAAAGCGACCAGCAGCTCAAGCTCGCCGCGCGGCGGTGGGGTCGGGCGATCGCGTGACCATGATTCCCAGCTTCACCCAGCCCGCCGAGGCGCCGGCCTCGACCGCCGAGCCGGAGGCCTTCCTGTGGGTCGGGCGCATCGTCGAGTACAAGCTCCCCTTGCGCTACGTCGAGCTGGCCCGGGCGCTGCCCGATGCCCGCTTCGTGATGGTGGCACCGAGCACCGGCGAGACGCCGGGAGGGCTGAAGAGACGGCTCGCCGAGGAGTCGAGGACCTGCCCGAACCTGGAGGTGCTGCCGAACATGCGGCGCGAGCGGGTGCTGAAGCTGATCGCCGGCTCGGTGGCGGTCATCGGCACCTCTCACCACGAGGGGATGCCGAACGTCTTCCTCGAGGCCTGGTCGCGAGGCGTGCCGGTGATCTCCCTGCACTTCGACCCCGACGGCCGCATCTCCGGCGAGGGAATCGGGATCTGCGCCGAGGGCTCCTGGGATCGCTTCGTCGATGCCGCCCGCCAGCTCTGGGACGACCCGCGGCTGCGCGCCCGGCTGGGCGAGAGCGGCAGGCGATATGTGACGCGTGTTCATTCCCAGGAGGCCGTGGGCGGCCGCTGGGCGGCGACGCTCGGCGAGGTTCTGAGCGGCTGAACCGAAGCCACGGGCCGCCTCGGCGCCGAGTCAGGTGCCCCGGGCCGGGCCTCGCCTGGCTGGACGGGTAGCCTCGACCAACCGTCCAGAGCGCGGTGCGCACCTCACGACGCCCGCGGCGGAGCAGCTGGTCAGCTCGCTTCACAGCGGTGAGACCGGCTGCCTTCGCGCCGGCACCTACTCCTTCCCGAGCCTGATCGTGAACAGGGCCTCCATCACCCTCACCCCCTACGGCAGCGAGAGGGTGACGCTGAAGGGCAACATCAAGGCACCCCCGGCCCCCGGTGTGATGGTTGGTGATCTCGTTGTCGCGC
>JBKJZF010000236.1:0-4021 GCA_046715315.1 Solirubrobacterales bacterium
GGCCGAGACCAGCCAGGAGAAGGCGCCGACCCAGGATAAGGCGCCGCCGACGCCCTGGGCGAACCGCGCCACGTCGAGCACGACGACATCTTCGGCGAAGGCGAAGACGAGCCCCGAGACCGACATCAGCGCAAGGCCGCCCAGGACGGCGGTGCGAACCCCGAGCCGGGCCGCGACCCAGGCGGCGGGGAAGGTGCCGAGCAGGGTCCCGCCGGCATAGGAGGCGCTGAGGACGCCCGCGCCGGCCTTCGAGAGCCCAAGCTCGTCCGCGTATTGCGGCAGCAGCGGCGTGATCGCCGCATAGAACATCGTCTCGACGAGGATGACGGCGGCGACGAGGACGAACAGGCGGCGCATTCCCGGAGGCTAGAGGCTCGATCGTGCTCGCCCCCAGCCGCGCATAGGATCGCGGGATGAGCTCGGTCCGCGAGGCAGTGTTCGAGATGTTCCGCGAGCGCGGGATGACCACGATCTTCGGCAACCCCGGGTCGACCGAGCTGCCGATGCTCGCCGAGTTCCCCGACGACTTCCGCTACGTCCTCGGGCTGCAGGAGGCGGTCGCCGTGGGCATGGCAGACGGCTTCGCCCAGGCGAGCGGAGCTCCCGCCCACGTCAACCTGCACACCGCGCCGGGCGTCGGCAACGGCATGGGTGCGATCTTCAACGCCCAGGCGAACCACTCCCCGCTGCTGGTCACGGCCGGCCAGCAGGCCCGGTCGCTGATCACCCTGCAGGCCAACCTCACCAACCGCGACGCGACCCGGCTGCCGCACCCGCTGGTGAAGTGGAGCTACGAGCCCCCTCGCGCCGAGGACGTTCCGCACGCGCTCGCCCGGGGCGCCCACCTCGCGTCGCTGCCGCCGCGCGGCCCGGTGTTCGTCTCGATCCCGATGGACGACTGGGACGCCGAGCCCGATCCGCAGGCCATCCCCCATCGGCTGGGCCGTTCGGTCTCCGGGCGCGCGGGCGCCGACCCGCAGCTGGTGGCCGACCTCGCCCGCCGCTTGGAGTCGGCCTCGGCTCCGGCGCTCGTGGTCGGCCCGGACGTCGCCGCGGCCGGCGCCTGGGACGCCGGCGTCGCCCTCGCCGAGCGCCAGCGACTCCCGGTCTGGGCCGCCCCCGCGCCGGGAGGGGGGCGGATCGGCTTCCCCGAGGATCACCCTGCCTTCCAGGGCATCTTGCCGCCGGCGATCGGCCCTGTCTCGGAGACGCTGGCGGGCCACGACCTGGTCTTGGTGGTCGGCTCCTCGGTATTCCCCTATTACCCCAACATCCCCGGGCCGCTGCTGGCGGAGGGAACGTCGCTGGTCGCGGTCACCAGCGATCCCGACGAGGCCGCGCGCGCGCCGATGGGGGACGCGATCGTCGCCGACGTCGCGCTCACCCTCGAGGCGCTGCTCGCCGAGCTGGAGGACTCCGACCGCGAACCGCCCACGGCCCGCCCGGCGCCCGAGCCCCCGCCCGAGACCGACCCGCTGAACCCCGGGACGGTGCACGCGGCGCTCGCCGAGGTCTTTCCCGATGACGGGATCATCGTGCTCGAATCTCCGTCCTCGACGCTGGCGCTGCGAAACCAGCTGCGGCTGGGACGGCCCGGCAGCTACTTCTTCGGGGCCGGCGGCGGGCTCGGGTTCGGCCTGGCGGCGGCGATCGGCGTCCAGCTCGCCCAGCCCGAGCGGCCGGTGGTGTGCGTACTCGGGGAGGGCTCTGCCCAATACGCGATCCAGGGGCTGTGGTCAGCGGCCGCCTACGACGTCGGGGTGACCTTCCTCGTCCTGCGCAACGACGAGTACGCGATCCTCAAATGGTTCGCGGACCTGGAAGGGATCGAGGGCGCACCGGGCCTGGACCTGCCGGCGCTCGAGTGCTCGGCGCTGGCGAGCGCCTACGGAGTCAACTCGCGCCGGGTCCGGGCGCGCGACGAGCTTCAGGCCGCGCTCGCCGACGCGATCGCATCCGAGCGGCCCGAGCTGGTGGAGGTCGGGGTGAGCCCGGGCATGGCGCTGGCCTGATGGCGCTGCTGCGCGCCGACCCGAGGCGGATCGGCCGCCCGGACGGCGAGCCGGCCGCCGACCGCGCGCCCGACGTCCTTGCCGGTGGCACGCCCGAGCCGCTGCGCTCGGAGCTGACCGAGCTGCTTGGCGGCGAGCGGGTGCTCGCCCGGGCGTCGGACCTGATCCGCTACGCCTCCGACGCCAGCCCCTACCGCTACCTGCCGAAGGCCGTGGTGATGGCGCACGACGTCGACGACGGCGCCGCCGTGCTCGCCTACGGCCGGCAAACCGGGACGCCGGTGACGCTGCGGGCCGGCGGCACCAGCCTCAACGGCCAGGCCCAGGGCGACGGAATCCTCGTCGACGTCCGCCGCCACTGGGCGGGGGTGACGATCTCCGACGAGGGCCGCCGCGCCCGGGTGCGCCCCGGGACCGTGCTCGGCCACGCCAACCGGGTCCTGGCGCCGCACGGGCGCAAGCTCGGCCCGGACCCGGCGAGCACCGACGCGGCGACGGTCGGCGGGGTGATCGCCAACAACTCGGGCGGCATGCGCTGCGGGGTCGAGAGCGACTCCTACTCGACGGTGCGAGCGATGAAGCTGGTGCTTGCGTCGGGGACCGCGATCGACACCGAGGCCGCGGACGCCGAGCGGCTGTTCGCCGAGCGCGAGCCCGAGCTGGCGGCGGGCCTGGCGGAGATCCGCGACGAGCTGCGGGACGACGACGAGCTGAGCTCACGGGTGCGGCGGAAGTTCGAGATCAAGAACACGATGGGCTACCGCCTCTGCGCCTTTCTCGACGCCGACGAGCCGCTGGAGATCTTCCGCCGGCTGGTGGTGGGCTCCGAGGGGACCCTGGCCTTCGTCGCCGAGGCCGTGTTCGAGACCGTCGCCGTCCCCCGGCACACCACGGTCTCCTGGCTTCACTTCCCCAGCATCGACGCCGCCACCGCGCCGGTGCCGCAGCTTGTCGCCGCGGGGGCGAGCGCCGTCGAGCTGATGGTGGCGCCGGCGCTGATGGTCGCGAGCCACAACATCCGCGGCGCCCCCGAGCACTGGCGCGAGCTGCCGCCCGACTCCGCCGCCCTGCTGGTCGAGTTCGGCGCCGACGAGGCCGGGGAGCTGCCGGCCGCCGAGGCCAGGGCGATCGAGGTGCTCGCCCAGAGCGAGCTTCTTCGAGAGCCCGACTTCAGCACCGATCCCGAGCGGATCGAGGTCGCCTGGCGGGTGCGCGAGGGCATGTTCGGGCTGGTCGGCAGGCTGCGCCCCGAGGGCACGGCCCTGATCAACGAGGACATCTGCGTCGAGCCCGGCCGGATCGCCGAGGCCTCGGCCGACATCCAGGCGCTGCTCGGCGAGCACGGCTTCCTCACCGGCGTCGCCGGCCACGCCTCGGCCGGGAACCTGCACTTCATGCTGACGCCGACGATGAGCGAGCCGGCCGAGCGCGAGCGCTACGAGGGGTTCATCTCGAAGCTGGTGGACCTGATCGTCGACAAGTACGACGGCTCGCTCAAGGCCGAGCATGGCACCGGCCTCAACATGGCCCCCTACGTCGAGCGCGAGTGGGGCGCCAAGGCGACCGAGATGATGTGGCGGATCAAGCGCCTGGCCGACCCCGACGGCGTGCTCGCGCCCGGGGTGATCCTCAACCGCGACCCCGGGGCCCACCTGCGCAACCTGCAGTCGACGCCACCGATCGAGGAGGAGGCGACCGCGTGCGTCGAATGCGGCATGTGCGAGCCGGTCTGCCCGTCGCGAAACGTCACCACCACCCCACGCCAGCGGATCCTGCTGCGCAGAGAGATGGCTCGCCAGCCGGCGGGCTCGCCGATGCTCGAGACGCTTCTGCTCGAATACGAGCACGACGCGATCCAGACCTGCGCAGCCGACGGCAGCTGCGGGCCGGCCTGCCCGGTGGCGATCGACACCGGCAAGCTGATCAAGGCCTTCCGCGCACGCGAGCAGACTGACCGCCGAGAGCGCGCGGCGCTGCGGGCAGCGCGCCACTGGGCCGGGGTGGAGCGG
>JBKJZF010000237.1:0-4132 GCA_046715315.1 Solirubrobacterales bacterium
TGTTCTCGTCGGTGAAGCGCTCGTAGTGGCCGAGGTCGAGGTCGGTCTCGGCGCCGTCCTCGGTGACGAAGACCTCGCCGTGCTGGAACGGGCTCATCGTCCCCGGGTCGACGTTGATGTAGGGATCGAACTTCTGCAGCTGGACGCGGAACCCGCGGCTGACCAGAAGACGCCCGATCGAGGCGGCCGCGATCCCCTTGCCCAGCGAGGAAACGACCCCGCCGGTGACGAAGATGAAGCGTGTCTCGCCCGGCTTCATCGCGTCGTCGGCTCTTTACTCACTCTGCCGAGCGAGTCTAGAGCCCGCAGGAGCGGAACACGCTCGATCGTCGCCGAGATCGACCGAAACTCCCCGTAGATCGTCAGCGCAGCGACCAGCGCCAGCGCGATCAGGCGCCCGTCGTCGCCGAGGACGACCAGGATCGAGATCCCCGCCAGCGCCCCGACCAGGTTGGAGCCGGTGTCGCCGAGCATCGCCCGCTCTCGCAGGGTGAACGCCGCGCCGACGAGCACGGGGCCGATGAAAAGGCCGAGGATTTCCAGCGGGGCGGCGGTCCAGGCGCCCAGGCAGAGGCCCGCGAGCAGCGCCACGAACACCTTCTCGACCCGGCCCGGGCGCAGGTCCAGCAGGTTGAGCAGGTTCGTCGCCAGCAGCAGCAGCGCCAGGTCAGCGACGTAGTCGATGTTCTCGCGTCCCCGGCCCGAGACCGCGTACGCGGCCAGGGCGAGCGCCCCCGCGGCCTTGATCGCCCCGGTCGAAAAGCGCCCGGCTGCGACGGCCCGCGCGTGCCCCCGCCAGCCGCGCGGGGTGTCCGCCGCGGCGCCCTGGCCGAGCGCGTCGTCGAGCAGGCCCAGCAATGCTACGCCGAGGACGTAGACGGCCCAGCGGCGAAGCTCGGGGTCGAGCAGGTCGAGGTCGGCTCGATCGTCGAGCAGGGCCAGCGGAGCCAGCGCCAGCAGCGAGCAGGCCACCAGCACGGCCCCGGCCGGGAAGGCGACGACGGCGCCACGGTAGTTGTCGCGGGTGAGGCCGGAGCGGCGCATGTCGGCGAGCCAGGGGCCGGCGACGACGGCCGCGATCGCCGCCCCCAGGACGAGGCCGCTGATCACGGCGTGCTCGTCACGCCCGGCCGGCGCAGGAGCGGGGGCACGAGCTCGGCGTCCTCGGCGACGCCGAACTTCCCCTGGGCGCCGCGCAGCGCGTAGACCATCGACACCCCTCCGGCGGTGAGCTCGATGTCGTCGACCGTGGTCAGCCCCTGCGAGTCGAAGAACTCAACCGAGGACGGATCGGCGTCGGTGCGCTCGACCCCGACCACCGGCACCCCGCCGGCGAGCAGGCCATCGATGAAGTTGGACTCGAAGGCCTCGGTGGCCTCGGGGTCGTCGCCGACCTGCTCAGGCTGGTTGCGGACCAGGATCACGCCCTCCACCGGGGTCGGCCGGCCGCTGAAGCTCGACAGCAGCGGCTCGAGCGCCTGCTCGTAGAAGCCGCGGCCCTCGACCAGGGAGGTGCCGGCGCGGCGGGCCGCGATCGCGCCGCGCTCGCGGGCCAGGCGGGGCGAGCGCTTGCCCGAGAGCAGGTCGCCGAGGGTCTTGGCGTCCGGCGGCTCCCTGACCACGGCGAGCTGCGCCACCTCCGCCCCGGTCGGCTCGAGCGCGTCGAGGATGTCGTTGCGGAGGTCGTCGGGGCGGCTGCCCAGCGCCACCACGGCGAGGCTTCGCCCCGGCAGGGTGTCGCCGACCAGCGCCGGATAGACGGCCTCGGCGAACAGCCGCTCGCGGTCGAGGTCAGCCTCCAGCGCGTCGATCCGGTCCTCGGCTTCGTTGAGGTCGCCCTTGAGGCTGTTCTCGAGATCCTCGGTGACGCCCTTGAGCACGTCGGAGCCGAACTCGGCCCCGATCAGGATGCCGGCGGCGAGCGCCAGGAAGACGGCCGCCAGCGAGGCGACGTGGTAGCGAGCGGAGTACCCCATCTACAGACCCAGCAGCACCTTGATCTTCAGCCAGAGGAGCTCGAACAGGTTCGCGAGCGCCGGCAGGGTGATCACCACGATCACGATCAAGATCAGCGAGGCGATCGCGAACAGGATCATCTGCCAGCCGCTGACTCCGGGGTTGTAGAGCCCGCTCACGCCCTTGGCGTCGACCAGGGTCTCCCCCACCCTGAGCCGGGTCAGGAACGTCGACGACATCCCGGCCCGGTTCTTGTCCAGGAACTCGATCAGGTTGAAGTGGGCGCCGACGCTGACGATCAGCGCCGCGCCCTTCTGGTGGGCGAGCAGCATCGCCACGTCCTGGCTGGTCGCCGGCGCCGGGATCGTCAGATGGGCGAGCCCGAGGTCCTCGATCCGCTCGCGACCGGGTGCGCGGCCGTCTGGGTAGGCGTGCACGATCAACTCGGCGCCCGAGCGCAGCGCCGCGTCGGAGGCCGAGTCCATGTCGCCGAGGATGACGTCGGGCTTGAAGCCCTCCTCCATGATCGCGTCGGCGCCGCCGTCCACGCCCACCAGCACCGGCCGGACGTCGTCGATGTAGGCGTGCAGGGTCCGCAGGTCCTTGCGGTAGGTCGTCCCGCGGACGACGATCAGCACGTGGCGGTCGCGGAAGTCGGTTCGGGTCGGCGGCAGGTCGAGCCCCCCGGCGAGCAGCTCGCCCTCCTCGCGGACGTGCTTGATCGTGTTCTCGGCGAAATCGGAGAGCGCCTCGTCGATGCGGGCGCGCTGCTCGGAGAGGCGCGCCTCGAGGTCGGCGACCGTCAGCTCCTTGCCCGAGGCGAGGACGCTGCCGTTGCTGCGCAGCTCGCCGTCGGCGATGACGACGCCGTCGCCGTCGCGAAGCTCCTCGAACAGGGGGGCTGCCGGCGACTCCACCAGGCGGACACCGGCGCGCGCCAGCAGCAGCGGGCCGCCGTTGGGGTAGCGCCCGGTCGAGAACTGGGCCACGTTGACGACCGCGATCACGCCGCTCGCCGCCAGGTCCTCCGCCGCGATCCGGTCGAGGTCGGCGTGGTCGATCACGGCGATGTCGCCGGCGTTGAGCCGCTTGACGAGGTTCTTGGTCTTGCGGCCGAGCTTCACGGATCCGCGGATCGGCCCCGGCTGGGCCGGCGGCGGGGATGGGCTCGCGCGGCGGCCGAACCCGGGCAGCCTGCGCTCTCGCGCTGAGGAAGGCATGAACCCAGCGATTATGCGGAATGCGCGGCCGCGCGGCCGGGCCCCACGCTGCAGCGCCCTCGGGCTCAGGCGGCGGCCAGGAGCTCTCGGGCGTGGCGGCAGGCCGCCCGATCGCCGCTCTCGCCGCCCAGCATGCGGACGATCTCGGCCACCAGCTCCTCCCCTGCCACCGCATCGACCTCGGCCAGCGTCGCCCCCTCTGCGATCCGCTTCGAGATCCGAAAGTGGCGCGCGGCGAGCGAGGCGACCTGCGGCAGGTGGGTGATGCAGATGACCTGGCGGCCGTCGCCCAGGTCGCGCAGGCGGGCGGCGACGGCCCGGGCCGTGTTGCCGCCGATGCCGGCGTCGATTTCGTCGAAGACCAGCGTCGGCGCCCCGGCCACCGGGCCGAGGCCCGTGAGCGCCAGCATCACCCGTGAGAGCTCGCCGCCCGAGGCCGCGTCGCGAAGCGGAGAGGTCGGGATCCCGGGGTTGGTCGCGACCAACAGCTCGACGGTCTCCGCCCCGGCCGGGCCGAACCCCTCCGGGTGCGGCACGAGGCGGACCTCCAGCGTCGCCCCGTCCATCGCCAGCTGCGCCAGCTCCTCCGCCACGCGCTTGGAGAGGCCCTTCGAGGCCTTGCGCCGGCCCTCGCCGAGGGCCTCGGCCAGCTTCGCGCGCTCACCTTCGGCCGCCGCCAGCCGCGCCTGCAGATCGGCCGTCAGCTCCTCGGCGTTCTCCAGCCGGGCCACCTCGGTCCGGCAGTGCTCGGCGTGGGCGAGGACCGACTCGACCGAGCCGCCGTGCTTTCGCCGCAGGCGGTCGAGCGCGGCCAGGCGCTCCTCGACGACCTCGAGGCGCCCCGGCTCGGCCTCGATCCCCTCCATGTGGGAGCGCAGCTCGCTGCCCAGGTCGGAGAGCTCGACGGCGAGCCCCCGGGCGCGCTCGCCGAGGGCATCGAGGGCGTCATCGACGCC
>JBKJZF010000238.1:0-2689 GCA_046715315.1 Solirubrobacterales bacterium
ACGCCAACAAGCAGCTGACCACGGGGGAGGGCGGGATCGTGGTGCCCGACGGCCCCGCCTCCGGGGAAAGGCTTCGGAGCGAGCGCAACCAGGGACGGGCGCCCGACATGGGCCTGGTCGTGCACCACCGGGTTGGTTTCAACTACCGGCTCACCGACCTGCAGGCGGCGATCGGGATCGCCCAGCTGGAACGCGCGGACGACCTCTTGGCCGAGCGCGCCCGCGTCGCCGCCACCTACACGCAGCGGCTGGGCCAAAGCGGGGCGGCGCCGGCCGGGGAGGGCGACCCGCAGGGGCTGGTGCTCCCCTGCTCGGACCGCGGCTCAGAACGGCGGAGCTGGTTCGTCTACGCCGTGCAGCTCCCGCTCGGCGCCGACCGGGGTGCGGTCGTGGCCGACCTGGCCCAGCGGGGGATCCAGTCCAAGGCCTACATGCCCTGCATCCATCTGCTCGGCCCCTACCGGGAGCGCTTCGGCCACCGCGAGGGTGAGTTCCCGGTGGCCGAGGCCGCCTCCGACCGCCTGCTGGCGCTGCCGTTCTTCACCGGGATGTCCGACGACGAGGTCGAGCGCGTCTGCGAAGCGCTGGACGAGGCTCTCCGCGGCGACTGGACCTGAGCGCCGTGGCTCGCCTGCCCGACCCCCAGGACCCGCTGTTCAGGCAGCTGAACTCGTCGATTGGCTTCGACCGCCGCCTCTGGCCCCAGGACATCACCGGCTCGCGGGCCCACGTCGAGGCGTTGCGCCTGGCGGGCGTGCTCACCGACGCCGAGGCACAGCAGCTGGACGGTGGCCTCAAGCGGGTGGCCGCCGAGCTCGAGCGCGACGAGTTCGCCTTCTCCGGCGACGACGAGGACATCCACATGGCCGTCGAGCGCCGGCTGACCGAGCTGGTCGGCCCCGTCGGGGGCAAGCTCCACACCGGTCGCTCCCGAAACGACCAGGTGAACACCGACGTCGCCCTCTACGTGCGCGAGCGGGCGGTGGTCGCGCGCGAGCTGGTCGGGGCGCTGATGGCCCGCCTGCTCGATCTCGCCGAGCGCCACGTGGACTGGACGATGCCCGGCTACACGCACATGCAGCGGGCCCAGCCCGTCTACCTGGCACATCACCTGCTGGCCTACCTGTGGATGCTGCGCCGCGACGCGATCCGCTTCCGGGCCGCGGCCGACGCGGCGACTGCCGAGATGCCGCTCGGCTCCGGCGCGCTGGCTGGCCTCAACTGGGAGCTCGACCGCCGCGCCACCGCCGCCAGGCTGGGGTTCACCGCGCCTGCCCCGAACTCGATCGACGCCGTCGCCAGCCGCGACTTCGCCCTCGACTACCTCTCGGCGGCCGCGATCTGCGCCACCCACCTCTCCCGCCTGGGCTCGGAGCTGGTGCTGTGGTCGAGCGAGGAGTTCGGGTTCTGTGAGCACGCCGACGCGTTTTCCTCGGGCTCGAGCCTGATGCCGCAGAAGAAGAACCCCGACGCGGCCGAGCTGCTGCGGGCCAAGGCGCCGAGGATCCTCGGCGACTTCACCACCCTGGCAGGGGTTCTGCACGCGCTCCCGCTCGCCTACTCGAAGGACCTGCAGGAGGACAAGGAGTCGCTGTTCGACGCGGTCGACAACCTCGAGCTCAGCCTGCGTGCAGCCGAGGGGATGCTGGCGGGCCTGCGCTTCGATCGCGACCGCCTGGCCGAGGCGGCGGCCGACGATTTCGGGGGAGCCACGGATGTCGCCGATCTGCTGGTCCGCCGCGGGATGGCGTTCCGCGAGGCTCACGGGGTCGTCGGCGGGCTTGTGCGCGAGGCGCTCGAGCGCGGCGTCCCGCTCTCCGGCCTCGGCGCCGACCGCCTCGCCGCCCACTCCGAGCTCCTCGACGACGAGTTCTACGAGGTGCTCGACGCCTCCCGCCTGCTGGAGTCCAAACGCTCGGAGGGCGGGACCTCTTCGGAGCGGGTGGCAGAGCAGCTCGAGGCTGCCCGCGCCGCCCTCGCGGAGCTGCGCCCGGCGGGGTGAGCGCGGCGGAGGCGCCGGCGGGGACGCCCCTCGACCGGGGGTTCTTCGAGCGCGACGTCCACCTCGTCGCCCGTGAGCTGATCGGGACGACGCTGCGCGTCCGCGGGGTCGGCGGGGTGATCGTCGAGACCGAGAGCTACGAGCGCGATGACCCCGCGTGTCACGCCTACGTCGGGCTGACCGATCGCACCGAGGTGCTGTTCGGCCCCCCGGCGCACGCCTACGTCTACCTCTCCTACGGCATCCACAGCCTGCTCAATTTCGTCGCCGAGCCCGAGGGGATCGCCGCGGCGGTGCTGATCCGCGCGCTGGAGCCGGTCTGGGGGCTGGACGAGGTGGAGCGCCTGCGAGGGCTCTCGGACCCGCGCGCGCTGTGCAGCGGGCCGGGAAGGCTGACCCAGGCGCTGGCAATCGACTTGGAGCTGAACCGGGCGCCGCTGACCGAGCCGCCGTTCGAGCTGCGCGGCCGCGCCGGCAGCTGGCGCGAGGTCGAGGTGGTCGCGGGCCCCCGCGTGGGGATCAGCGTCGCCACCGAGCGGCCGTGGCGCTTCTGCGCCGCCGCCAGCCCGCACCTGTCGAGACCGCCGGCTAACCGCTCGTGAGCGGCCCGGGCGAGCCCGAAGCCGGTCGGCCCCGCCTCGTAGACGGCGACGAGGCCTGCGGGGCAGGACTCGAGATAGTCGAGGG
>JBKJZF010000239.1:0-2521 GCA_046715315.1 Solirubrobacterales bacterium
GAGCACGGGCTCGCCCTCGACCAGCTCCGCCGCGGCCGCGGCGGCCGCCCGTGCGGCAGCGCAGCCCTCGGCGTCGAACCGCGCCATGGTCACCTGCCCGTCAACGATGCTGAGCGAGATCCGGATCAGGTCCCCGCAGGGAGCACCGCCCGCGGCGCCCTCGAAGGCCCCTTCCGGGGCAGGGCCGCGGCGCGCGTCATCGCGCAGGTAGTGCTCCAGCGCTTCGGCGCTCACGCGCCGAGGCTACGCGACGGGGCGGATCAGGGGTAGTAGGGAAGCTCTTTGCCGTCGTAGCGGGCGTTGCGCACCGCCTGGACAACGCTGTCGTACCCGCGGAAGCCGTAGCTGATCGAAGCCACCGGCGCACCGCTTCCGGTGACCGACCGCGGCGAGAGCACGATCAGCGCGGGAGCGCGATCGATGTCGACTCCGCCGACGATCCGCGAGTAGTCCGAGACGTGCTTGGGAGTGGTGATGAAGAGGGCGATGTCCTGCTGGCTCCGCAGCTGCTTGGTGAGGTGTCGGAGCTCGCGGTCGTCGATGCCTCCGTGGCGGTTGACGAGGATGACCACGGTGTCGCCGCGGCCGTAGGCGGCGACCACGGGCGCGGGCAGGCCCGGGCCGGCGACGAACTTTCCGGCGGCCGCGGCATCCGCGGCGACGTCGGTGGCGGCAGCCGGATCGGTCGGGGTTGCAGGATCGGCCGCGGCATCCGTCGTCGCGGAGTCCGCGGCGGCCGCGTCGGTCGCGGTGGCATCGGTGGCCGGCGTCGTCGTCACGGCCGGATCTTCCGAGCCGCCACCCATCTGGGTCAGCAGCAGGAAGGCCACCAGAAGGCCAAGGACACCGATCACCGCCGCCTGTGCAAGCGGGTTGGAGTTGAGGTTCTCGCGAAGTCCGCCGGCGCTCTTCACGAGCTTCCTCCGGAGACAGCGAGGGCACCGGGCGCCTGAAAAGAAGGCTCCAGACTGCCGGTACCGCTCGGCCTGAGAACCTGAGTGAACAGGTGGGGGTCTACCGGGCGGTCCACAGGGGAACGTCCGGACAGCGACTCCCAAGCCGATTGTGTTGGCTCACAATTGGAGCGGCGAACGAACAGTCTCGAGCCTTGGCGCACCATAGCAGTTACCCATAGTTCGGCAGGCGGCTTTCCGGGCTTGAGCCGTGCGTGAAATCCGACGCCCGCGCGGGCGGGCTCGCGGGCTCAGCCCGGGCGCTTGGCGCGAAGGGCGAGGCCCAGCTCGCGCAGCTGGGCGTCGTCGACCGGCGCGGGCGCCCCGGTGAGCGGATCCGCGCCCGAGGCCGCCTTGGGGAAGGCGATCACGTCGCGGATCGAGTCGGTGCCGTGGAGCAGGGCGACGATCCGGTCGAGGCCATAGGCGATGCCGCCATGCGGCGGCGCCCCGTAGCGCAGCGCCTGCAAGAGGAAGCCGAAGCGCTCCTGGGCGTCCTCCGGGGTGATCCCGAGCGCGGTGAAGGCCGCCTGCTGGACCTCGGGGTCGCTGATGCGGATCGAGCCGCCGCCGAGTTCGACGCCGTTCCAGACCACGTCGTAGGCGAGCGCGCGCGCCGAGCCGGGGTCGTCGGGGTCGAGCGGGCCCGCGGGTGAGGTGAAGGGGTGGTGCAGCGCGTCCCAGCGCTCCTCCTCGGCGTTCCACCCGAACAGGGGCCAGTCGACGATCCAGGCGAGCTCGTTGACGCCGTTTGGAATCAGCCCGTAGCGAGCGGCGAGGCGGGTGCGAAGTCCGCCGAGGACGCCGGCGGCGACCTTCGCCTCGTCGGCGGCGAGCAGCAGCAGGTCGCCCTCCGACGCGTCGAGGGCGCCGTTGATCGCGGTCAGCTCCTCGGCCGTGAGGAACTTGGCGACAGGCGAGCGCCAGCCCTCGCCCTCGACCACCGCCCAGACGAGGCCCTTGCCGCCCAGCTCCTTGGCCTCCTCGACGAGCGCGTCGAGCTCTGCCCGGGAGAGCTCGCGCGCGCCCGCGTTCAGCCCCTTCACCGCCCCACCGCCGTCGATCACGCCGCGGAAGGCGTTGAATCCGGTCTCGCGCAGGTGGTCGCTGAGGCCGGTCAGCTCGAGGCCGTAGCGCAGGTCGGGCTTGTCGGAGCCATAGCGCGCGATCGCCTCGTCGTAGGGAATGCGCCGCAGCGGCAGCGCAAACTCGACGCCCATCTCGCCGAGCACCTGGGCGAGCAGGCCCTCGTTCAACTCGATCACGTCGTCGACGCCGACGAACGACATCTCCAGGTCGAGCTGGGTGAAGTCGAGCTGGCGGTCGGCGCGCAGGTCCTCGTCGCGAAAGCAGCGGGCGATCTGGTAGTAGCGCTCGAAGCCCGAGACCATCAGCAGCTGCTTGAACAGCTGCGGCGACTGCGGCAGCGCGTAGAACGAGCCCTGATGCTGGCGGCTGGGGACGAGGAAGTCGCGGGCGCCCTCCGGGGGCGAGCGGGTGAGGATCGGCGGCTCGATGTCGAGGAAGTCGTAGGCGTTGAGGAAGTCGCTCATCGCGCGGATCACGGT
>JBKJZF010000240.1:0-4173 GCA_046715315.1 Solirubrobacterales bacterium
CCTAAGCGCAGGACTCTCAACCCTCGTCACTTCCCACCGGCGGCCCCTTGGGGCCGCCGGTCGTTGGGGGGAGAACTGGAAGCGCTGGTCCCGGCGTGGTGGGCTGACTCCCGATATCGCTTTAGACAAAAGCAGTAGTGCTGTGGTAACCCGGGCGCCTCGATCGCGGGCGTCGCCTCGGGCGGGCTGATGTAGATCTGGCTGACGAGCACAGACGTCTGCCTCGCGGGCGGCCGCCAGCCCGGCGACATGGGTCTGAGGAGTGACTGCTAGACTCGGGCGTCAGGGAGTCGGGGGAAAGCCGGAGGATGCACATGGCGGCGAGGATCATGGCGCTTGGATTATCGGTTGCTCTTCTGAGCCTTTTGGGTTCGGCGGTTGCCACCGGTGACCCCGGATCGCAAGATGCGCGGGAAGCCCGTAGCCCGTCGCGGATTGCTGGGAGCTACATAGCCGTCTACCGGCCCTCCGTCGAGGGGATCAAGCGCAAGACTGACAAGCTCGAGAGCGAGCTGGGCTTCACTGACGAGCTTCTCTACCGGCATGCACTCGAGGGCTTCGCGGCCGAGCTCACTCCCAGCCAGGCAAGGCGGCTTGAGGCCGAACCGGCGATCGTGTCGCTGGAGCCGGATCGGCGCGTCGAGGCGTTCGGATCGGGGCCGCTGGCTCCAGGCGAGCCGACGCCGCCGGCCGGGGTGCGACGGATCGAGGCCGCCACTACATCAACCGCGCGCGAAGCGAGCAGCGTCAATGTCGCGGTTATCGACACCGGCATCGACCTTTCCCATCCGGACCTCAATGCGGCGACCGGCACCAACTGCGTGACCCCAGGCGCGAGCGCCCAGGACGACAACGGTCACGGCACTCACGTCGCGGGAACCATCGCGGCGAAGAACAACGGGGCCGGCGTCGTCGGCGTCGGTCCTGGCACCAGGGTCTATGCCGCCAAGGTACTTAACAAGACCGGCAGTGGCAGCTGGTCGCAGATCATCTGCGGCATCGACTGGGTCACCGGCACGCGCACCGATGCGGATCCGAGCAACGACATCGCGGTCGCCAACATGAGCCTCGGCGGACTCGGGAGCGCCACCGACAACAAAGCCTGCGGCGCCTCCAGCGCCCTTCACGAGGCGATCTGCCGCTCCACTGCGGAAGGCGTGACCTACTCGGTCGCCGCCGGCAACGACGGCTGGGCCTTCCCACATCCGACCCTGCCCGACGTACCGGCCGTCTACCCCGAGGTGATCACCGTCACCGCTGTGGCTGACAGCGACGGCCAGGGGGGCGCGGTCGGCCCGGCGCCGTCGTGTCGGACCGGAGAGACGGACGACAGGTACGCGAGCTTCTCCAACTACTCAGACAACGCCGCCGACAACAGCCACACGATCGCCGCCCCCGGTGTCTGCACGACCTCGACGTGGCTCAACGGCGGCTACAACACGATCTCGGGGACCAGCATGGCAACCCCGCACGTAACGGGGCTGATCGCGCTCTGCCTGGGCGAGGCTGGAGCGGGCGGTCCGTGTGCCGGGCTCACCCCCGCCCAGATCATCCAGCGCGTGCGCGGCGACGCCGAGAGCCACACCACCGCGACCCCAAGCTATGGCTTCAACGGCGATCCCGTCCGCCCGGTGACTGGCCGCTATTTCGGCTATCTCTCGTGGGTGCAGCCGCAAGGGACGGTGAGTCCCCCGCCGCTCGACACCACCGCGCCCACGGTCACCTCTGTCTCGCCCGCCGAGAGCGCGACCGGCATCGCTCCGTCGGCGAACGTTAGCGTCACCTTCAGCGAGGCGATGGACAAGCCAAGCGCAGAGGCCGCGTTCTCCCTCGCTCCCACTGCCGCCCCGGCCGCACCCGTGTCCGGCACCTTCTCGTGGAACGCCAACGTGATGAGCTTCGATCCGTCCGCGTCACTTGCCGAGGGCGCCCAGTACACGGCGCGGGTGACGACCGCGGCCAAGGACCTGGCTCAGAATCCGCTGCCGACAGAGAAGGCTTGGGACTTCTCCACGCTCGACTCGCGAACGGGCTCGCCCGATGCGGCCGTGGTCCAGACCGGCAGTTATCGAGCGGGCAGCGCCGGCAGTCTCGGCGCCGACGACAACCTCTACTACGACGTCAACTCAACCACGTCCGGGACGCGAACCAGCTCTTGGTACGGCCGCTTCACAGCGGTGCCCAACGCCCTGAGCAGTCTCAGGGCCACCTACAAGGGCAGGAACTCGCGCTCATGCACGCAGCGGCTCTACATCAAGCGCTGGACCGATGGCGCCTGGGTGCAGCTCAACTCGCGCACCGTCGGCAACACCGAGGTGCTCGTCGAGGCCCTGCCCGGTGGAAGCGCGGCCGACTACGTCAGCGGAACCAGCGGTGATGGGGAGGTCCAGCTCAGCGTCCAGTGCACGGCATCGAAGAGCTTCTACGCCCGCGGAGACCTGATGCGGATCGACTACAACGTGCCGTAGCGGCGTACGGCGACGCGGCGTTTCAAGCGGGTGCCCCGGACGCGCGGAGTTCGTCCGGAGACAATCGGCTTGAGGCCGGAATGCCGCTTGGAATGGCGGGTTTCGCGCCAACCGCAACCGGCCAGTCAGCCGGAATCTGGCTAACCCACGGATTCTGCGGCTCACGCCTAGGATGACCATCGCAAGGACCATCGCAAGGACCATCGCACGGATCCCAAGGGTCCAACGGGGGTCCGCCCAGGAGCTAGGGCAGAAGTTCGTATGCGCCCATGTCCCGGCGGGCCCCGCCCTGGCCGTCGCCGTTGAGGATCCGCGGGTGACCGTCCAGATCCTCGGTGGGCTCGCCGGGGGCGAGCCCGGCGGGATCGCCCGCATCGATCAGACTCGAACTGGGCTTGAGGCGGTAGTTCGAGCCGCCGACGAAGCGTGGGTTGGCGGTTGTGACGTTGTCCTCGCTGACGCTCCCCCCGCCCGTGCGCGTGAGATACCGCGTGTAGGAGATCGTGCCGCTCGCCGGCGAATCGATCTCGAAGTCGAAGCTGTTCTGGGCGAAGACCGAGTTGCGTACCGTCAGGGTGGCCCCGGCGTTGAAGGACGCAAGCGCACCGAGGCTCTCTGAGCCGGTTCCCCGCCCGATCACCGTCACATGCGACGCGGTCAATGGGCTCGGGTTGGAGAAGGCGTTGGCGCCGATGCCCAACTCGAGGTACGGGTCGACCGCCGGAGCTATGCGAACGAGCGTGTCGTCTATCTCCAAGGCCCCGCCTTTGCTGAACAGGCCCTGGAAAGCATTGACTCGTGACCTCTGCACCGATGTCGTCGTGCCGGCGTCGTTGTCAACCACCACGCCGAACCCCGCCTTCACCTTGGATTCCGTGATCAGCCGGTCGCCGCCTCCGGTGTTCAGAACGCCTGTCGAGAGCGTGTCGGACGGGAGTGTCACCGTGCTCTTCCTAAGCGACGAGGGCCCCGACATCTCGACGCCGGTCTTCGTCGCTCCGGCCGGCGCCGTGACCGAAACGTCGACTGCGTGCCCCTCGAGGCGAAGGCCCGTCGGCGGAGTGGTCGTGTGGATCCGCAGGTGCTTGACCTTCGAGGCCGGTTCGAAGACGGCCAGTACCCAACTGCCGTTTCCGGTGAGCTTCGTCTTGCCCGTACCCGACCCGACGATCGTCACCCTGTTGCCCGGGACATCGTTTGCGGTCCCCGGGAAGGTGCCGGGGCCGACCCTGACGGTGTCGCCAGCGTCGGCATTCACAGCGGCGTCGTCAAGCGCCGACTGCAGGTCGGGTTCATCCGTGCCGCTGCAACCGAACCCGGTGCCCACACAGAAGGTCTCCGCAGCCGCGACCGATGGCACCACCAGCGCAATCGCGCCGCAGGTACCCAACCACGCAAGCGTGCGGGTCAATCGGGCTCCATGGGTCCATCCTACGCCCCGAGAGGCGATCCTCGTAATCGAGTTTCAGACAGGTCGGCAAGGACTTCGTCTTTGTGCGCTCGCCCGCGAACACGCCGGTGACGATCGATGGCGCCGGCTACGTCAACCTCGCCGACGCGGCCGTCGCGCCCTCGCCGAACAACAACAACGTCCGCATCCTCGCCCGCGACAACGGCGGCAACACGGAGCTGGTCGCCCTGTTCCCGAGCGGCGACGTCGACCAGATCGCCATCGAGGACTAGGCAAGGGCGCGGTGAGGGCAAT
>JBKJZF010000241.1:0-3433 GCA_046715315.1 Solirubrobacterales bacterium
AGATCTCGGCGCCCGACCCCCGGATGAAGTCCTGGACGCGCGCAGGATCCGACGCGACGGCGACCGGGTCGGAGAGCTGCCAGCCGCGAGCGAGCAACTCTCGGCGGTCGCGCTCGTCGCCGGGGTGGATGTCGAGCGCGATCTCGAAGCTCGCGCGCGAGCTTCGAGGAAGATCCCAGAACCTTCGGAACTCGTGCAGCTTCAGCCCGTAGCGGGTGCCCTCGTGCTCGATCGGCCCGAAGTCGTTGCGCCACTTGGCCACCGTCGTGAACCGACCCGGCTCAGGCGGCGACGGCTGCGCTGCCCAGAGGCCGGTCAGCACCGGCGGCAGGATCGGATGCCAAGCGAGCCCCCCGGTGGGGATCTGGCATTCCTCCGCACCGATGTTGGTCGCGACCGTCAGGAAGTGCTGGTGTCGTTGCAGCCCGAGGTCCGCGCCCTGTTGGTGCCAGAACTGGGTAAAGCCGGGGTCGAGGTCGACGTAAACGCCGGTGCCGCCCACCGGCAGCTCCGCGGCCCGCAGATGCCCGCTGATGTTGAACAGCACGGAGCTGCCGGCGCAGAGCTCCCGCAGCTCGGCGAAGGCCAGGCCGCTCGTTCGCTGCGAGCCGGTGCAGAGCAGCGTCGCGCGGTCGTCCAGGTCGAAATCGGAGACCACCCGGCGGAAGAACTCGTGGTTGATCGACCGCTCGAAATCGACCGGCGCGCCCGTACGATCGACGCAATCCGCCGGATCGATCTGCTCCACGAAGTGAATGTCGAAACCGAGCCTGAGCAGCCCCAGGAGCCAGCTCAGCCGGACCCACGCCTCGCCACCGTTCATCGGCTTGTTGGCGAGGGCGCCGCTGACGATCACCGGGGCCATCTCAGCGAGTGAGGGCGCGATCGAGGCCTCGCAACGCGAGGTATTGCCGGACGGCACTCAGGGCCGCGCCCCGATGATGTCGCAACAGCACTGCCAGGCGACTCCTGGCGGCCCATACGCCGTCGCGCGCCGCCACCGCGGCTGCCTGGAGGGCCAGCGGCTCGCCGTTCTGCTGCTTGGTCTTCGCGACTCCGTTCCGGTAGGCGCCTCGGCGTGCGCGGTCGTTCAGGTGGCGACGCTGCGCGCGCAGGACCGCGAGCTGCGTTGCCAGGATCGTCCCGTAGTCGCGGGTCATGTTCGAGCCGTGACGCCGATACTCGGCCACCACTCCATCGTGGAGATGGACCGGAAAGCGGCGAGCGATCTCGAGGTACGCCTCGTAGTCGGCGCTCGCGCTGTGGCGAGGGTTGAAGCCCCCGAATGCGTCGAGCGCCCAGCGCGCGTACATCACGTTCGAGGCCGAGCGAATGAAGCAGTCGGCGAGCAGGGCCTCGTACGCCGCCTGCCCGGGAAGCGGCTGCCGATCGGTTGGGAGCGGCGAGCCGTCCATCCCGATGTCGCGGCAACCCCCGGCGACGAAGCCTGCGTCGGAATGGCGCGCGAACGCTGCGAGCCCCAGCTCCAGGGCCTCGCTCAGCAGGCGATCGTCGGCGTCTAGGAAGACGATGTGCTCTGCGTCGGTGCTCGCGATTCCCGCGTTGCGCGCCGCGGCGAGACCGGAGTTCGACTGCCTCAGGTAGCGGACCCCCGGGTAGCGGCCGGCGATCGCCTCGGTGTTGTCCTCGGAGCCGTCGTCTAGGACGAGGACCTCCGCATCGCGGTGGGTCTGCCCCAGGACGCTCTCGAGCGCGTCCTCGAGGAAATGTGCCTGCCCGTAGCAGGGGATGACGACCGAGATCGAGCTCGAGATGCGCTGCGGCCTGACGCGAACGCTGCCGACCGCGATCCGGCTGCCGTCCGCGAGCACTCCCCTCACCTCGATCGTGGTCTCCTCGCGGATCGCGAGGGTCGGGACGACTGCGCGGAATCCCGCCCGAGCGGCCGACCCTCGTTCGGGGAAGGCGGACTCGAGGTCGGGCCGCTTCAGGCCCACCGCGGCGAAGCCCAGCAGACGTGAGCCCTGCAGGAGCTCGACCGCCGCCACGTCGCGGTCAGGCGGCGCGATCCAGCCGACCACCCGGATCGATCGCTCCTCCAGGCCCTCGCCCGCAGGATTCGGTCGCTCCAGCCGTCGCGGCACCGCGGGATCGCTTGCCTGCTCCGCCTGCAGCAGCTCGATCACCTCCATCGACTTCGGGACGGTAGCGTCGGGGCCCCTTTCCCTTCGGGCGCCGATCGCCTCTGGTTCCTCGATAGCCACTCATTCCCCTTGGCCTTCGCCCGCTCCCTTCGGTAGCAGCACATCGATGGTTCCGATCGCAGCCCTGGACCCATCCTCAAGGACGGCGACGACTTCCACCGTGCTGCGCCCGTAGCCCGCACCCTCCATCGTAATCGAGAACCCGGCTGTCTCGATGCCCTCGAGGTCGGGGAACGCCTCGACGAGGTCGGGGCGCCGGGCCTGGACCGGAGACTCGGCGCCGGTCTCGCCGCCGCTGATCAGCTCGACGGAGACCGCCGGCGAGCGCGCGCCGAGCACCCAGCCCACGACCGGCATCGACCGCGAATGCAGGCTCTCCCCCGGCTTCGGGCGCCCGATGCGGAAGCTTTCCAGCGTGCCGTCCTCGGGAGCATGCGTGACGCTAAGAACCTCGATCAGGGCGGGCCCTCGGTCGACATGCTCGCCCCCGCCGGACTCTGCCGGGGGCGGCGAGTGGGCATCCGGGTCGCGAGGCTTGCTGCCCTCGACGAAGAAGCTCTCCTCGGGCCGGTTGTCTAGCTCGGTGATCGCCGGAAACCGGCTCGCCGTTTCCCCGTACCCACAGTGGGCGATGTCGACGAACCCGGCCTTCTCGAGCAGCTCGGCAGCGAAGTCGGAGGTGAACAGCGTTCGCGTGTACCCGTACCAGAGCATGTGCACGATGAACCTGCCCCCGGCGCTCGCGACCTCGTCGCCGACCTGGAAGTGGTCGTCGTGGCCCAGCGTGTAGGCGCGGATCCCCTTGCGCAGGTCGGGCAGCGCCAGCCGCAGAACCCCACCGGGCTCGAGCACGCGATGCAGCTCGCGCAGCACCGGCACGATCTCCGGATAGGGAAGCTCGGGAAGCGCATGGACGCTGACCGCGTACTCCATGCTGGCGTCGTCGAGCGGCAGGCCCTCCCGGATGTCTGCCGCCATGTCGACGTGCGGCGACGTCTTCAGATCGGAGTTGATCCACCCCGGGGCGGTGTGCTCGCCGCAGCCCCAGTTGAGGCGCTTGACGCCTGCGCCGGCCGGCGCTTTCTTGCGTTGGCGAGTTTTGCGCACGGCCTCAGGCTATCCCGAGCGCGTCGAGCAGCCGACCCAGGACTTTGCGCCCGTCGAAGTACTCCTCGGCTATCTCCCGGGCAGCTCGCGAATGATGCTGCCACGACGCTTCGATCGACTCAACCCCCTCGACGGCTGCGTCGACGTCGGTAAACGAGAGG
>JBKJZF010000242.1:0-6633 GCA_046715315.1 Solirubrobacterales bacterium
GTGTCGCCGCGAGCCGGCGGTTCGTCGGGAGCCTGGTCGTTCACCCGACGGCGACCGTCGATTCCAACAGCCGGGCCAGCCGCTCCGCCTGGCGCTCGCGAAGGTGGGCTCGGGCGAACGATCGGGCGCGCTCGCTCAGCCGCTCGCCCAGGTCCGGGTCCGAGCGCAGGCGCCGGACCGCCTCGGCCAGCGCCTCCGCGTCGCCGTGCGGCACCGCCAGCGCGATCCGCTCCCGCTCGACCAGCCGGCGCAGCTCGCCGCGGCAGGCGGCGATCACCGGGCGACCTAGCGCACAGACGTCGTAGAGCTTGGCCGACACGGTCTCGCTCTGGCGCTCGGAGACGAGCAGCGCATCCGCCGCCCGCAGGTGCGAGGCGGCCAGCGCCGGCGGCATCAGCCCCCGGAGCTCGACGAGGGACGGGGCGGCCTGCGCTGCGCGCCGCTCGAGGCCGGCGCGCCGCGCGCCCTCCCCGATCACCAACAGCCGGTACTCGTCGCCCAGCAACCGCGCCGCATCGACCGCGAACTCGAGGCCGTGTGCGAGGCCGATGTTGCCCGCGTAAGCCCACACGAAGCGGTCGCCGGGCAGCCCCACCGACGACCGGGGAACCTCGGCCTCGCCCGCCTCGAGCCACTCCTGGGTGGTGCCGTTCGTGATCACCTCGACGCGGGCGCCCGCGGGCGCGCGCTCCTCGATCCGGCGCCGGAACGCGTCGTTGGCCGTAACGATCGCCGCTGAGCGCCGATAGACCCAGCGTTCCAGGCGCTGCATACTCGAGAGCAGGCGCCCCGGTCGCACCTCCCCCAGCTCCAGGGCCGAGTCCGGCCAGAGGTCGCGAATATCGAGCACCAGGGGCACGCGATGCCGCAGCGCGAGCAGCGCCCCGACCGCGGGCACGGTGAGTGGCGGCGAGCTGGCCAGGACCACGTCGGGTCGGCGTTGGACCGCCCCGAACGCGGAGGCCAGGGCGGCGTAGGAGGCATAGTAGGCGAGCCGCTTCGAGAACGTCTTGTGGCGCGCGGTCATGACCCTCAGGTAGGTGACATCGCTGCCTGCCACATCCCGGTGCTCGGCCAGTCGCCCGCCGTAGCCCGCCTCGACCACGCCAGTGGGGTGATTCGGCGCCGGGCAGAGCACTCGCACCGAGTGCCCGCGCTGGTGCAGCCCGTCGGCGAACGCCTGGACCCGAAAGGCGCCGGCGGTGACCTCGGGAACGTAGTGCTGGGTCAGGACCAGCACCCGCAGGCCGCCGTCGTCGTGTGCGCGGCTCACTCGCCCCGCCGGGGACGCGCGTCGTGGCCCGCCGCGAACGGCGTGGTGAGCGCGGGGCCGACCGTCGGCGGGCCAGGCGGATCGACATCGTACCCGAGCTCCGCGAGCGTGCTCCCGATCAGATCGTTGAGCATCGCGATCTCGCCGGCTTCGAACCGCTCCTGCCACTGGAAGTTCATGTCGCGGAGCTGGAAGCGCGCCTCCAGGAACTCCTCGGCCCGGGCCGATTGCGGCAGCCGGCAGAACGAGGCCACCGCCTCCAGCACTTCGCACGGCTGGCTAACGAAGCGCTCGTAGTGGACCTCGGCGTAGCGGTCCGGCGCCAGGCCGGCGGCCTCCTCGCGAGTCGATTGCACGACCCGGCGCCATTGAACCGCCGCCAGCGCAAGCGGCAATCTCTCGCAGCGCTCCCAGTCGTCGAGGTCCACTTCGGCCAGCCCGTTGCGCCAGGCGGGCTTGTGCATCCGCTCGCGCTGGCGCCAGAAATGAACCCTCATCAGCGACTGAACCACGGCCCGCCCGTCCCTGATCACGTGCACGAAGCGCGCGTCGCCGAAGATGCTCGACAGGTAGCCGATCCGGGCCGGCCCGGTGATCTTGGCCGCGAACCGCGGCTTGCCCTGGAACCGCGTGACCCTCGAGATCGCGCTCCGAATGCAACGACTCTCCTCCGGGCTCGCCTCGACCCCGAGCAGGTAGTCGTAGCGAAACTTCTCACCGCAGCAGCGCTCCCAGAAGTCATAGGCCTCGACCGGGCCGACCCGCAGTCTCTCGAGCCAGGGGCGAAGCTGGTCGGAGCGACTGACGGAACGCCGCATCGACGGGGTCAGGTCCGCCGTACGGGAGAGCGCTGCGAGGGCCGGGATACCGGGCGACCGCTGCAGGTGCTGGGAGAGCCAGGCGAGGTCCCGGCGGGCCGCGAAGACTTCGAAGATCACGGTGGTCCCGCTACGGGGCATCCCGACGAGGAAGATCGGCCGGTCGACGGGACGCCCGCTCACGCGGGGAGTGTAGGCACGGGCCCGGCGGGGTGCCGGCACCGGTCGCCCGCTTATCACATGCGCTATGTTCGGCGCGTTCCGCCAGCCATGCCCGACCGCCTCAAGCTTCCCCGACCCAAGAAACGCCGGTGGAACAGGCGGTTTCTGAGGCGGATCCCCCCTTCCGCACCGCCCGGGTGGGAAACCGGCCCCCCCGACTTCGTCGGGGTCGGGGCGCAGCGCTCGGGTTCGAGCTGGTGGTACCGCGTGGCCGTCGAGTTACACCCGCGCGTGGTCCGGGTCGAAGGCCGGCTCAAGGAGCTGCACTACTTCGACCGATTCTGGAACGGCGACGTCCCCGCCGATCTCGCCAAGCGCTACCACAGCTACTTCCCGCGCCCCGCCAACGCGATCACCGGCGAGTGGACGCCGCGTTACATGTACGACCCCTGGTCGATGCGCCTGCTGAGCGAGGCGGCTCCGGAGGCGCGCATCCTCGTCATCCTTCGCGATCCCGTCGAACGCTTCCGCTCAGGGTTCGCGGCGCGGCGGCGGATCGGGGTGAGCCGCGGCAGGACCCTGGACGAACTCGCCGCGGCCGTCTCACGCGGCGCCTACACCGAGCAGCTCCGCCGCGTCTTCGACTTCTTCCCGCGCGAGCGGGTACTCGTCCTCCAGTACGAGCGCTGCACCGCCGATCCGGTCGGCGAGATGGAACGCACCTCCCGCTTCCTTGGCCTCGAGCCCATCGCCGGGGCTCAGCAGGGACCTCGCGAGCGGGTGCGCCCCCCGTCCGGGAAGCCGGAGCTCGCCGCTCGGATGCGCGAGGACCTGGTGGCGCGGCTGCGTCACGAGGTTGAGCAGGTGGCGAGCCTGTGCCCAGAGATCGACGTCTCGCTTTGGCCGAACTTCCGCGACCCAGGAGGGCGCTGAGCCGCTCTCAGTTCGCTTCGGCGACCTGGATGTTCGCGTAGTCCCGCCACAGCGCCGGCGCCGACCGGTCCTGATAGACGCCGACCGAAAGCGTCTGCGGGTAGAGATCGGCGGGGATCGTGCGGACGTTCATCGTCGGGCTCAACTGCACCAGCTCCTGGGAACCGCCGTCGACGTCCCCCCAGACCGTGATCGAGCCCTGCTCGGCCCACTCGATGTCGAGGGCGAGGCGGATCCACTGACCCTTTACGACCTGACCTGACGTCCACAGCGTCTGCGGGCTCCTGTTGTAGTTGTGGCGCAGTAGGAGGCTGTCCGCCTTCTCCTGGATCGAGATCAGGAACGGGATGCCGGGGCCGGCCGGCTTGAACTGCAGGAGCTGGGACTCCCCGGCCTGGCCGGATCCCCAGGCGGGCGTGGGCGAGCCCTGCATGCGCACGGACACGTAGGTGATCGAGTGGTCGCCATCGTGGGCGGTGTAGAAGGAGTTGGTCTCGGAGTTGCGGACCAACTGCGCGCGCTCGGAGGTGTTGCCGGCTCGAACGTCGCCCGAGTACTGGTCGTTCTCGTCGACGCGGAAGCGCCGGAAGGTGTCCGTCGTCGAGCCCTGGATGGTCGGGTGCGGATCGGGTGAGGCGGTGATCCCCGCGTACTCGTTCTGGAACACGCGGGTATTGCCAGCGCCCTGCGCGGGGTCCGCGGCTGCGATCTGCTTCCACAGTGGGACCGGGTCGGGGTTGTTGGCCCGGTCCTGGGAGATGATCGCCCCGGTGCCCGGGATCGTGGCCGGCGCGCCTGAAGGCGCGGTGTCGACGGTGAAGGACCGGTTCGCCGGGGTGGCATCGGTGTTCGAGGCCGCGTCGATGGCGCGGGCGGAGAAGGTGTGGGCGCCGGTGGCGAGACTGGAGTAGGCCTTCGGGCTGGGGCAGGAGGCAAAGCTCCCGGAGTCGAGCTTGCATTCCAGGGTGGAGTCGGCCTCCGAGGAGGAGAGGCCGAAGCTCGCGGAGTCGGTGGTGATCGTTCCCGAGGGGCCGGAGGTGATCGTGGTGTCGGGCGCGGTTCGGTCCGGGCCGCTCACCTTGACCTTGAACGTCGGGATCTCGCTGCTGCCCGCCTTGCCGCCGGCGCCCACCGGGCGCGCCCGAGCCGTGTAGGTGCCGGCCCGGAGCCTGTGCGCGGGACGCACCGCATAGGAGGAGCCCGAGCGTCGGGTCGTCAGGATGCGGTCGGGGCGGCCCCGCCGCGTATGCCCCTCCCAGAGCTTTACCAGGACGCGGCGAGACTCGCCGCGCGCGGCGCCCGAGAACAGCGGCCGCGAACCACTGAGCCCGGCGCCGTTCAGTGGAGACGCCAGGGAGATGGTGGTGACCGCAACGCGCCGGTGTTCCGAGGACGCGGCGAAGGCGGATACACCCACCACGAGCATGGTGGTGAGGGCAGCGGCGAGCAGCATGCGACAGCGGTTGAACATCCGGTCTCCTTGGGTGGCCAAGCCATCTCGCGACGAGTGCGAGACCTCGGGCTTTGCGTCCCCGCCTCAGGACGGGTTTGCCTTTGTCGGTGAGAGCCGGTGTTGGCGGCCTCACCTATTTCCTACTAACCGGGGTTTCGGCTCAAGCGCTCCCGAACTGTGCGAAACCCGCAAATCCTGGACAGACGTTCGGCTTTCCGGAGCGCCTTGTGCGCGTCCGCAGGCGGCCGATAGCCTGCTACCGGGCTCCGTCCACGGAGCCTGCGAATGGCCGCGACAACCCGGATCGAGATTCCCGAGTCCCCCCAGAGCCTGCGCACGGGCGGCTCACGGTGCTTGCCGCTCGCGCCGGAGGCACGAAAGCGAGCGTGTTCCTGCTCCCGCGCGTGGCCCGCTACCCGGTGCGCGACGCCCGGCGGGCCAACTACTCGCGGCTCTTGGGGGCGCTCGGCGAGCACGTGGTGCCCCCCTTCGGCACGCTCCCGCCCGGGGCCTGCCCCTGGTTCTTCCCGGTGCGCGCTAGGGCCCCTCGGTGCCGCCGCTTCCGTCGCTGGAGGTGGTGGTGGTCGTGGTCGTCTCGGTCGCGGTGGTCGTACTGGTCGTCGGCGGCTGGGTGGTGGTCGTGGTAGTCGAGGTGATGGTGCTCGCCGACGAGGTCGTGGGCTCGTCCGAGTCGTCGGACGAGGAGATCAGGGCTAGGGCCACGCCGAGCCCGATCACGGCCGCAGCCAGGAGCGCGATGGCGGCCTTGGTGCCGCCGCTCATGCCGCCACCGCTCGGCGGCGGGTACCCCGACTGGGACTGCTGCGGATATCCCTGCGGCGGCTGGCCACCACCCTCGGACTGACCCATGTGACGCGTCGGATCCTCGTGCATGGGGCGAGTCTAGGGACGGGCGCGGTCGGCCTTCTCGGGCTTGGGCTTCTTCTTCTCGGGCGGAGCTTCCTCCGTCACCGTCTCGGTGATCGTCTCCGTGGTCGAGGTCGTCGTCCTGGTGTTCGTGGTCAGTACCTCGGTGACCACGGTGGTCGTCGTCGGCTTCAGGGTCTTGGTCTCGGTCTTGGTGTTGGTCACCGTCACCTCCTCGGGGCCGCCGGCGGCCAGCACGGCGGTCGAGACGCCGAGGCCCAGGGCCAGCGACGCGAGGCCGATCAGGGCGATCCGCTCGCGGTTGCCCGGCCCCGCGGGCGGTGGCCCACTCCCTGCCGGAGCCGCCTCGCCGGCGGGCGGCGCGAGCTCCTGGCGCTGGGCGAACACCCGGCGTGGGTCGGGCGAAGGTGGCGGGCTCTCAGGCGAGGGATTCACGGAGGATCTCCAGCGCCCTACCCACATCGGCCTGATCGATCACCAACGGCGGCAGGAAGCGCAGCATGTTCGGCCCGGGAACGTTGATCACCAGGCCGGATTCGAGGCACCTTCGCGCCACGGCGGCCGCGTCGAGGCCCTCGGACAGGGTAGTGCCCGCCATCAGGCCACGTCCCCGCACCTCGGCGACGCCGTCCAGCTCGCCGAGCCCCCGCATCAGCTGCCCCCCCAGCTCGCGCACCCCGCGCAGCAGCTGCGGGCGGTCGATCACCTCCAGCCCCGCCAGCGCGGCGGAGGCTGTGATCGGCCCGCCGGCGAAGGTCGAGCCGTGGTCGCCCAGCTCGAGCGGGTCGCCGAGCTCGGCGGAGCTGACGCAGGCGCCGACGGGGAGGCCGCCGCCGAGGGCCTTGGCCGCGGTGATCACGTCCGGGCGGACAGAGAGCTGCTCGTAGGCCCAAAGCGAGCCCGTCCTCCCCATTCCCGTCTGCACCTCGTCGAAGATCAGCACGGCCCCGGTCGCGTCGCAGGCCTCGCGCGCGGCGACCAGCACATCCTCGGCGATCGGGAAGACCCCCGCCTCGCCCTGGATCGGCTCGAGCATCACGGCTGCGGTCTGCGGGCCGACCGCGGCGCGCAGGGCGTCGGGATCGTCGCGGGCGACGGCGATAAAG
>JBKJZF010000243.1:0-2599 GCA_046715315.1 Solirubrobacterales bacterium
GATTCGCCGTCCTCGTCGTCAGCGACGTGCGGATGCTGCGCGACTTCGGGCTGGTGACCGTCTTCGACCTGACCGTCACCCTCGCCGGGGTGATGCTGGTCCTGCCGGCGGTGCTCGTCTGGGCCGAGACCGGGGTCGAGCCCGCGCTGACCAGGCTTCGTCGCTTCCGTCGCCCGGCGCAGTCGCGAGCCTGAGCGGATGGCCGGCACCGATCGAGAGCCCGATCGGCCCGAGCGCTTCGGCCGGGCGCAGCTCTTCCGGCAGTCGAGCCGCTACTCGGCCTTCGTCGGGCTCGCCTTCGTCGGGATCATCGTCGTCGCGGTGATCAACGCCTCCCAGACCGGTGAGGGCTCGATCCTCGGCACCGAGGAGATTCTCGGCGAGCCGCTGCCTCAGTTCGCGGTGCCCGACATCCGCGGCGGCCTCGACGGCGACGCCAACGTCGCTCAGGACGACTGCGAGACCTCGCGCAACCCGTGTCCCGCCGACGAGCAGCGACCCCCCGCCTGCGAGATCGACCCCGACGGCGCGATCCGCGTCTGCGACCTCTTCGACCGGCCGCTGGTGCTCTCGTTCTGGTTCACCCGGGGGGCAGACTGCATCGACGACCAGGACGCCTTCGACGAGGTCGCGCGCTCCTACCGCGGCCGCGCCAACTTCCTCTCGCTGAACATCCGCGACGAGCGTCCAACCGTCGAGCGGCTCGTCGACGAGCATGGGTGGATCGTGCCGGTCGGCTGGGACCGCGACGGGGCGGTCAGCAACATCTACCGGATCGGCGTCTGCCCGACGGTGGCCTTCGCCTTCCCCGGCGGCATCTTCCAGTCGGCGGTGATCGGCGACCAGGCACTCGACCCGGCGCAGTTACGCGATCGCGTCGACGAGCTGCTGGCCGAATCGCGCCGACGCGAGCCGGGATCGTGAGCGAAGCCGTCGCAGAGGCGGGCCGGGTGGCGCCGGCGCTGCGCGAGGAGCTGCCGGGCCTCTCGCTGTGGCAGCTGCTGGTGGATTGCGGCTCGGGCCGTAGCCCGGCCGAGGTGAAGGAGCGCTTGCGCCAGCTCTCCGACCGCTTCGCCGGGGCGCAGGCGATCAACCTCCGACACCAGGCGATCCCCTGGGCCTACCGGGTCTTCTACCGCCACATCGGCCTCGATCCCGACGAGCAGCCGACGCCGGTGGAGGCGCTGATCCTGGAGCGGATGAAGAAGGGAGGGTTCCCCAGCCGGAGCCTGCTCGACGACGCGCTGACGATCGCGATCGTCGAATCGCGGGTGGCCGTGCGGGCGTTCGACGCAGACAAGCTCGACGGGCCGCTGGGCATCCGGCCGACGCTCGACGGCGAGGGCCTGGAGGGCCGGCCGGGCTCCCTTCCGCCCGGAACCCTGGTGATCGCCGACCGGGCCCGGCCCGTCGGCCTGCTTTTCGGGGCGACCGCCGACGGGCGCGGCGTCACTCCGCGCAGCAAGCGGACGATGCTCTGCGCGATCGGGGTCGCCGGCGTGCCTGAGATCGCCGTCGAGGAGGCGATCTGGCTGGCCGCGGGCATCCTCCGCGGTGTAGATGGGTGATCCCACGACCCCCACGCACGCGCTGCCGTCGAATCAACCATCTAGACTTAGGCTCTCGCCGGCGGAAGGAGAAGCGGTGCCAGAGCTTCGCAACGAGATCCACACCGGGGCGCGCACGCCCTTCAGGGCGCCGGCGCTTGACCGATCCTTCGGCGCCGGCTCCGTCACGATCGAGCGACCCGCCCGCGACGACCTCCGCCGACAGATCGCGCGCCTCGAGCGCCGGCTGAGTGAGCTCTTCGCCTCGTCGTTTCCGCGCAAGGGCCTGGAGTGGCGGGTCGGAGCCGTCGGCGGGCCGCGCGTGCTCGGCACCGCCGAGCTCGAGCGGGTTCGCGACGCGCTGGTCGTGCGGCTGCGAGAGGCCGAGACCGAGCTGGCCCGGCGCGGAGACCAGGAGGAGGCCAACCGGGGGCTGCTCGAGCTGGTCATCGCCGAGCCCGAGCGCCATCGCTGGGTTCGCATCTCCAACGACGACATCGGCGAGGCCGGCTGCCGCCACTGGCACTCGCGCCCGCGCTGGGGGCTGCTGGGGATGCTCCTGGGCTGGTGGCGGGTCAAGCTCTCCTCGGGCTGTCCCTTAGCCGAGGCCTGACGGCCCCGATACCCGGTTGAGCGCAAAGCGTAAGAAGCGCGGTCAGAAGCGACCGCCGCCACCACGTCCCGCCGCGAAGCCGAGGTCGCAGGCCCGCGCCCGAGTCGACCGCCCTGACGATCGCCCGCCGGCGCCATGGGGGTCGTTCCCCGCGGTCGAGGTGGTCGTCGGCGTCGCCCTGGTGCTGTTGGTGCTGGGGTTCTTTTTCGTCCAGGGCGAGCAGGGCGCGCTGATGATCGGCGTCGGCGTCGCCCTCGGCTCGCTTGCCGGCCTCGAGCTCTCGATCCGGGAGCACTTCGGCGGCTACCGCTCGCACACGATGCTGCTCTCGGGCGTGGTCGCGGCGCTGGTCCTCGCCGGCCTGTTCTACCTCGGGCCCGAGGGGCTGCCGCCGGTCGGGCGGGTGCTGATCGGAGGCGCGGCCTTCGGCCTCTGCGCC
>JBKJZF010000244.1:0-6791 GCA_046715315.1 Solirubrobacterales bacterium
ACTGAGAGCAGCGGGTGGGGCCGAATATCGCGACCCGTGGTTTCGCCGGGCTCACAGCGCCCACCCCACGCCTCGATAATGTTAGCCCGTGGAGGCCGATTCTTCCCGCGCTCCGGCGACCCGTCACTGACGGCAGGTTCAGGGTCCTGATCGCCGGCTCCGGCGTCGCCGGGATCGAGGCGCTGCTGGCTCTGCGCCAGCTGCTGCGCAGCCGGGTGAGCATCGAGCTGATCTCGGGCAGCCATGAGTTCGTCTACCGGCCGCTGGCGATCGCGGAGCCGTTCGGGCTCGGCGAGGCCCGCCGCCTGCGGCTGGACGCGCTCGCCGACGACCAGGGTGCGTCCTTCCGCCAAGACCTGCTCGCCGCCGTCGACCCGGAGCGGCGAACGGTGGCCACCCAGGGCGGTGCCGAGCTGAGCTATGACGCCCTGCTTCTCTCGATCGGCGCCCGCGGGGTGGAGCAGCTGCCCGGCGCACTCACCTACGGTGGCGCCGAGGCCAACGACGCCTACCGAGCCCTGCTCGAGGAGCTAGAGGCCGGCGAGGTGAGGCGCATTGCCTTCGCCGCCCCGGCGGGGCTGGCTTGGGTCCTGCCGCTCTACGAGCTGGCGCTGCTCACCGCCCACCACGCCCGCGAGCGGGGGCTTGAGGATCTCGAGCTGCGCTTGGTGGTCGAGGAGTCTCGGCCGCTGGAGGTCTTCGGTCGGCGCGCCAGCGACGCGATGGCCGCGCTGCTTGAGGAGGCGGGCGTCGAGTTCCGAGGCTCGAGCGCAGCGAGCGCCGTCGAGCCCTCGGGGCTTGTCATCGCCAGTGGTGACGTCGTCCCGGCCGATCGCGTCGTCGCCCTGCCGCGCTTGGAGGTTCCACCTATACCCGGTGTCCCGCAGGGCCCGGCGGGCTTCATCGGCACCGACCTTCACATGCAGGTCGAGGGCTTGACGCGCGTCTACGCCGCTGGTGACGCGATCTGGTTCCCGATCAAGCAAGGCGGCCTTGCGGCACAGCAAGCCGACGTCGCCGCGACGTCGATCGCCTCCTGCGTGGACTCCGAGATCCCGAAGACGGCCTTCCGGCCGGTCCTTCGCGGAGCGCTGCTGACCGGGGCCGCGTCCCTTTACCTGCGCTCGGAGGTCGGGGAGCCGGCCCGCGCTTCGGCCGCCAGCGCGGCGCCGCTGTGGTGGCCGCCGAGCAAGATCGCGGCCCGCTACCTGGCGCCGTACCTGCTCGCTGACGATCAGGATCCGCATCCACCGCTGGAGGACGTTCCGCCGCTGCACGGAGAGGATCGCGCGGAGTCCGCGGCGGACCACCAGGAGGCGGTCGAGCTTGCGCTGGCGGGCGCCGATGCGGATGCCCGCTGGACGGATTACCGGGGCGCGCTGCGGTGGCTGGCGGTTGCCGAGGAGCTCAACATGACGTTGCCGCCGGAGTACGTAGAGAGGAAGCGCGAATGGGAGGGGCGGATTCGGCGAGTCGAGTAGGCCGAGCGCTCGATCCGGCTTGGCGCGCTCAGAAGCCCCGTCTCTCGCGATGCTCGTGGGCGGCCTGGGCGATCTCTTCGTGCAGCGGATCGTCGACGTGCTTGACGTCGCCGTGGACCCTGACGACGTGAACGCCGAAGACGACCGCCGCGATGATCGCGAAGCCGATCAGCTCGCCAGGCGAGAAGACCCCGGCCACCGAATAGGCTCGCCTCAGTGACCGCAGAGCAGGCAGGCCCGGCCGAGGTCGAGATCGTCGAGGCGGGAGGGGAACGCTTGGCGGTGGCGGTGTGCGGAGTTCGAGCGCTGGATGGTCGAGGGCGATGCCTGGCTGCTGATCGCCGAGCGCGACGGCTCTCCGGTCGGCTTTGCCTTCTTCCGGATTCGCGAGGGCGACTGGAGCTTCGAGACGGACGAGCGGATGGGCGAGCTCGAGGCGCTCTCGGTCGAGCCCGAACTGCGCCGCTGGGGAATCGGCTCGCTGCTCATGGAGGAGGTCGAGCGGCGCCTCGCCGCCGCGGGAATCGGCTTCATCGGGCTGGCGGTGATCGCCGGCAACGAGGACGCGCTGCGGTTCTACAAGCGCTGGGGGATGGCGCCGTCGTACGTCCGCTGCCTGGGCCGAACCCTCCCCGGCGGCGGCCGCTAGGTCGCGATCGCTCGCGGATGGGCCTCGAAGTAGACCTCCTTGATCCGCTCGCCGGAGAGGTGGGTGTAGAGCTGGGTCGTCGAGACGTCGGCGTGACCGAGCATCTCCTGCACCGATCGCAGGTCGCATCCGCCGGTCAGCAGATGGGTGGCGAATGAGTGGCGCAGGGTGTGCGGGCTCATCTTGCCGTCGAGCCCCACGGCCTTCGCGTGTCGCTGGATGATCTTGTAGAGCCCCTGACGGGTGAGCGGGCCGCCGCGGAAGTTGACGAAGAGCTTTGCCTCCGGTTTGGTCCCGACCAGCGCGCCGCGGCCCGAGCGCAGATAGCGGGTCGCGGCGGCGGCGGCCTCGCGGCCGACGGGAACGATCCGCTCCTTCGAGCCCTTGCCCTGCGGGCGCACGAAGCCGCGGCGGAGGTCGAGATCGGTGACCTCGAGCCCGACGGCCTCGGAGGCGCGCAGGCCGCAGCCGTACATCAGCTCCAGTAGGGCGCGGTCTCGGAGGGCGATCGGATCGGCGCCGGTGGCGCTGTCGAGCAGGCGCTTGATCTCGGTGTAGCTCAGCACCTGGGGAAGCTTGCGGCTCTTGGCCGGCGGGCTCAGCGTCGCCGTCGGATCGTCGGCGACCAGCTCCTCGCGGCGCAGGTGGCGGTAGAACGACCGCAGCGCCGCCGTCTTGCGGTTGATCGTCGCCGGCGAGCAGGGCGGGTGCTTCTCCCCGTTGCCGTTGGGGCGGCCGGTCGCCAGGTCCGCGAGGAAGTCGGCGACGTCGCCGCGGACGGCCTCGGTCGCCCCCGTCCCGCGGGCGCCGAGGAAGGCCCCGTACTGGAGCAAGTCGGTGCGGTAGGCGTCGAGCGTGTTGCGAGCGAGCCCCCGCTCGAACTCGAGGTACGCGAGGAAGTCGAGCACCAGCGCCTCGAAGCGCGCTTCGATCACGGGCTTGGTCTCGGGGGGCCTGACTGCGACAGCCATGCCGGATGGTTCTGGCCTGGCCGCGGGCTCCCTGCCGCTGCACGTGCACGTGCGCGGCGAGGGCCGTGATCAGGGCGAGGTCAGCTGTGAGATCCGAGCCAGGCGGCGATCTCGTCCAGCACCTGATCCTGCTCCGGCTCGTTGAGGATCTCGTGGTAGAGGCCCTGATAGAGGCGGCGGGTCTTGTCCTCGGAGCCGGCCAGCTCGTCCACCAGCTCGCTCCCGCGCGGCGTCGTCAGCCGGTCGTCGGCGCCGTGCATGATCAGCAGCGGCACCTGCAGCTCCGGGAGGCGATCCGGGAAGGCGGACACCGCCTCATCGAGGGCGACGATCGTCGCCGCCGGAAACTGGCCGTGGTGGTTGAGCGGATCGGCGTCGTAGTCACGCACCACCTCCGGGTCGCGGCTGACGGCCTCCGGATCCACCCGGTAGACACCGACGCCGGGGAGCACCCTGGCCATCACCCGGGCCGCCGCGCGCTGCAGGCCCTGTCTATCGAGCTTGGCGAGCGCGCCCGTGAGGATGACCCCGTCGAGCGAGCCCTGCCCCTCGAAGGCGTACTCGAGCCCGATCGTCGCGCCCATGCTGTGCGCCAACAGAAAACACGGGGCGCCGGGATGGTCGGCTCGCGCGATCTCGACCATCCTCCCCAGGTCGGCCGCCAGCGGCTCGATCGAGTCGAAGCGCATCCGCGGGCCGCCCGAGCGCCCGTGGCCACGATGGTCGAGCGCGTAGACGACGTAGCCCTCGGCGCACAGGCGCCCGGCGACGTGCTCGTAGCGGCCCGAGTGCTCGCCGCCTCCGTGGGAGATGACGACGACCCCTCGCGTCTGGCCCTGGGCCGGCCAGGAGCGATAGCTGATCGCCACCCCGCCGGCGCCCTCGAAGCTGCCCTCCATCCCCCTCTCATATCACGCGCAACGACCGGCGCAGGCGGGCGCGCACCACCCCCCGGGCCGACACCACCTGCCTCCAGGAGAAGCGCAGCACCCGATAGCCGCGGGCCTGCAGCTCGTTGTCTCGGTCGCGGTCGCGCTCGAAGGCCGCCCGGCTGGAGTGGAATGCATAGCCGTCCGTCTCGGCGATGACGCGCTCGGCGCGCCAGAGGAAGTCGACCTCGTAGGAGCCCACCCGGGCGTTCACCTCGGGCTCGGGCACCCCGGCCGCCCGGATCAGCGACAGCAGCCTGCGCTCGGCCTCCGAGCGGGTGAATGCCGGCCCGGCCTGGCGGTCGAGCAGGGCCCGGAGCGCGCCGGCGCCCCGCCGGCCGCGGTGTCGCCGAAGCTGCTCGCGCAGCTCCGGCTCACCGGCCAGCCCCCGCGCGTGGGCCTCCGCCACCGCACGTTCGAGCCGGGCGGCACTGACGACCGATCCCAGGTCCAGCAGGGTCCGAGCCGGCCTCGTCAGCGGTATTCCCCCGAGCGTGCGAACGTCGCGGCCTGCGAGCGCGGCTGTGTGCCTGGCGAGGATCCCCGGCCTCGACGGCGCAAACCGCCCGGGCACCAGTACCTCCACCGGCCTCGCCCGGTCGAGCGGCAAGATCTGCCAGATGCCCGCCGCGCTGCGGTGGCTGAGCACGGCGCCGGCGCCACACGCCAACACAGCCGCCATCTCCCGCGATCCCGGCAGCCCCGCCGGGCCGACCCGGTACACGCCTCTGTGAACCGGATGCAGGCGAGCCGACCGAAGGCGCACGGCGATCGCACGCCTCCCCAGCCCCAGGTCCAACAACTGCGTCCGCGCGACGTGGCCGCGCTGCCGCGCGGCGATCCGAGCCGTCTCGCGATCCGCCCAAACCGCTCGAGGAGTGGATTTGGCACCCATGCGGTGCCCAACCCCAATCTCGGCGGGGATGCCCCCCGGCGGGGGGGCGTTGGGGTGGAGCTAGGCCGCGGGGTTGCGCGTCGCGGTCGCGGCCAGGGCGGCGCCGGCGGCGAGGGGGGCGGCGAAGAAAAGGGGGTCCTGGGCGAGCGAGCGCCCCATCGTCGTGGCCGGCAGGCCGCTGGCGGCGTATCCGCGCAGGTCGACCGGCTGCACCGCGATGTCGTGGCGCCCGCCTGCGACCTCGATCAGGTCGTCGAGCGCCGCCTGCGGCTCGGCGCTGCCGGCCGGGGGCTCGGCGGCCTCGCCGAGCAGCGGCCATCCCTCGACCCCGACCTCGGGGACGGGCACCCGCACCGGCGCCAGCAGCATCTCGAGCATCGCCTCGGTGTGATGCGACAGCCCGCGGTGGCGCGGGCGGGGGTCCGAGCTCGAGAGGCGGGGCGAGGCCAGCGTCGCCAGGCCGGCGGCCAGGGCGGCGTGGGCGGTGTCGAGGGCGACCATCCCGCCGTGCCCGTAGCGGGTGGCCGACCCGAGGATCCCGGGGCCGGGCCCGGCGATGATCGCGTCCCAGCCCAGCGAGTGGGCGGCGGCGTCGAGCGCGCCGATAACGGTGATCGCCTCCGCCTCTCCCCCGTAGGCGGCGCCGGCGGTGACATGGCCGCACAGCAGCTCGCGCTCGCGGAGCTCGACCAGGTCGCGCGAGAGCGAGCCGGGAAGCGCTCCGCCCGGGGTCTGCACGTAGCCGACGCGCAGCCCGGGGCTGGACTGCGCGGCCGCCCAGGCAGCCGGCGCCAGATGGCCGTGCAGGGGGATCACCAGCACGGGCCCGGGCCGCTCGGCCCCGTCCTCGCCCCCGGGCCGCTCCACCGGGTCGACCGGGTGCTGGAGCGACGAGTAGTTGAGCTTGATCACGTGGACGTCGTCAACCCCCTCCGCGTCGAGGCCGCGGCTGAGATTCACGTGGACGATGTCGAACCCTCCCGAGCCGAGGCCGAGGTCGAGCGCCTCGGTGTTGACGATCACCTCGTCACCGACCTCCACCGGCCCGATCAGGGCCGGGTCGGCCCAGGCGCGGCGACGCTCGTCGCCGACCTCGACGGTCAGCGGGTCGCCCTCGACCACGGTGCCCCTACGGAGCTTCAGCATCGGGGTGCGCCAGATCGGCGATCGCGTCGCAGACGGCGAACATCTGCGAGATCCGTTCGGCGGCGACGCTCTCCTCGGGCGTGTGGTTGGCCTCGGTGCCGTTGGCCAGAAGGACGCACTCATAGCCGCGGGCGACGAGTGCGTTGGCGTCACTGCCCCCACCGGTCGAGACCTCCTTCGGCTCGAAGCCGCAGCGCTGCAGCGTGGTCCGCGCGAGGGCGACCGCCTCGGCGCTCGATGACAGCCGGTAGCCCCGGAAGATCTCGCGCACCTCGATGTCGACGTCGCAGCCGTGCTCCGTGGCGGCCCAGGTACAGGCGTCGACCATGGCGCCGATCGTGTCGGAGGCCTTGGCGTCGTCGATCGAGCGCGCCTCGCCGTCGACGAGGCAGCGGCCGGGGACGACGTTGGAGGCGCTGCCCCCCTCGATCAGCCCGACGTTGGCGGTCGTCTCGGAGTCGAGGCGCCCCAGCCGCATCGCCGTGATCGCCGCCGCGGCGGCGGCGATCGCGCTGTGGCCGTCCTCCGGGCGAATCCCGGAGTGGGCCTCCTTGCCCTCGAACTCGGCGAGCAGCCGCTTGTAGGTCGGCGCCGCGGTGATGATCTCACCGATCGGGGTTGCGTGGTCGAGGGCATACCCGTAGCGAGCCTTCAGGGCGGAGGTGTCGAGCTCCTTGGCGCCGCGCAGGCCGTCCTCCTCGGCGACGGTGAAGACCAGCT
>JBKJZF010000245.1:0-5795 GCA_046715315.1 Solirubrobacterales bacterium
CAGCAGCGGCGAGGCCAGCTCGGCCAGGGGCGCGAGCCGGCCGACGGCGCGCGCGGTGACGGCCTCATAGGACTCGCGGCCGTCGTCGGGGGGCGGGGTCTGAGCCCAGGTCTCCGCCCGCTCGCAGACCACCGCGGCGTTCTCGATCCCCGCGCGCTCGAGCGCGGCGCGGATGAACTCGCACTTACGGGCGGTCGCCTCGATCAGGTCGACGTGGGCGTCGCGCAGCGCCGCGGCGAGCGCGATGCCTGGAAAGCCGGCCCCGGAGCCGACGTCGGCGATCCGGCGAGCGGCGGCAAGCTCGGGCACATAGAGCCCGCTGAGCGAGTCGAGCACGTGGGTCCGCCAGCCCTCCGCGCGGTCGCGGACGGTGGTCGGGGCGCGGTCGTCGCCGGCGAGCAGGTCGACCACGGTGCGCAGGCGCTGTGCGCCCTCGTCGCCGAGGATCGCCAGCGGATCCGAGGCGGCCGCGGGGCGGCCCTCGCTCACTCGGCGACTAGCGGGGCGACGATCACGCAGCGCTCGGGCTCGTCGCCCTCGCTGAAGGTCTCGACCCCGGAGCGCTCGGCCAGGTGGTCGTGGACGATCTTGCGCTCGGTCGCCGTCATCGGCTCCAGCTCGATCTCCTTGCCGGTCTGCAGCGCCCGCTCGGCGGCGCGCTCGGCCTGGCGCTCGACCGTGTCGCGGCGGCGCTGGCGGTAGCCGGCGGCATCGACGACGACCCGCTTTCGCTCCTGCAGGCCGCGAAACGCTGCCCGGTAGCAGAGCAGCTGCACGGCGTCGATGGTCTGGCCGCGGCGGCCGATCAGCAGCCCCACGTCCTCGGCGTCGATCGTCCCCAGGATGCGCTCGTCGTTCTCGTCGACGCCGATCTCGCCCCCGACGTCGAGGGCGGCGGCGACCTGCTCGAGGATCGCCCGCACGCGCTCGGCCGGCTCGGCCGGAAACGCCCCGGTGGTCCCGTCTTCCGTCACTACTTGCGCTTCTTGCGCTTGCGCGGCGGCTTCGGCGGCGGCCTAGCGGCCTTCGCCATCGCCGGCGCCGTCGCGACCTCGGGCACGGGGAAGAGCGCCTTGACCGCGTACTGCTGGCCGATCGTCCAGATGTTGGTCGTGATCCAGTAGAGGATCAGGCCGGCGGGGAAGCCGATGATGAACGGGGTGAAGATCACCGGCAGGGCGAAAAGCATCACCCGCTGGACGCCCTCCGCCTGGGCCGCCGAGACCGCCATCGAGGCGACCATGGTGACGAAGTAGAGGGCGATCAGGACCACCAGTACGGCGCCCGTCGCCTTCTCGGCGAGGTTGGGGATGAAGAGGAAGCCGGGGTCGCCGTAGGCGAGCAGCTCGTCCTGGAACTGCTGGCTACGCAGCAGGTCGAAAAGGGTGATGAATACGGGGAGCTGGAGCAGCAGCGGCACGCACGAGGCGAGCGGGTTGATGTTGTTCTTCTTGTAGAACCCCATCAGCTCGCGCTGCTTGCGCTGGGGGTCGTCCTTGTAGCGCTCGTTCAGCTCCTTGATCTGCGGCGAGAAGGCCTGCAGCGCCCGCATCGACTTGATCTGCTTCAGCGACAGCGGCAGGATCGCGATCCGGGTAACGAAGGTCAGCATGATGATCGCGATCCCGTAGCCGAGGTTCATGTCTTCGGCGAAGAACTGGAGGATCGAATCGGCGCCGTCGATCATGAACTGGGGCATCAGCGCCAGCGGCAGGCTCATGCGTGCGCTCCGTGGGAGTGGCGGCGGCGCGGGCGGCGCGGGGGAACCTCGTCGACGCCGCCACGGCTGAACGGGTTGCAGCGCATCAGGCGCCAGGCCGCGAGGGCGCTGCCACGCACGATCCCGTGGGTGCGAACCGCCTGCTCGGCGTAGGCCGAACAGGTCGGGTAGTACTTGCAGCGGGCGGGAAGCGCGGGTGAGATCAGGCGTGAGTAGGCGCGCAGGGGCAGCAGCACCACCCAGATGAGCGCCGAGCGCAGGCGACCCAGAAGCTGAGCGGACCGTTTCACGTTTTACGCCTTGCCCTCGGCGCCGGTCTCGGTGAAGAGCTCACGCAGCGCCTCGACGACCCCGCCGGTGCCGTCGCGCTCGACCAGGCCGGCGACGTCGGGACGGGCGACGAGGACGAAGTCGTGCGCCGGGGGAAGGCCCTCGCCGAGCTGCCAGAAGGCCTCCTTGAGCGAGCGCTTGACGGCGTTGCGGTCGACCGCGTTGCCGACCTAGCGGCTGACCGAGATCCCGAGGCGGACATCGGAGCCGGCGTCGTCGGCGGGACGGGGGAAGGCGTAGAGCACGAGGAAGCGGTTGCCGTGGGCGCGACCCTCGCGGTAGACGCGGTCGAAGTCGCCGCTGCGCGACAGGCGCCCCCGCTTGCGCCCCTCACCCGACGATCGCGGCATGGCTCAGGGGGTGAGCCGCTTCCGGCCCTTGCGCCGGCGGCGCTTGAGGATCTGGCGGCCAGACTTGGTGCGCATGCGCGCGCGAAACCCGTGGGTTTTCGCCCGCTTTCGCTTCTTCGGCTGGTAGGTCCGCTTCAAAGTGGGTCTCCGCGGGCGCCGGTGGGTCCGGCGGATGGGGCGCGGGCGACGGCAGTATAGGAGGCGCGCGCCGCGGGCGTTTTCTTTTCGCGCGAAATGCGGCGAGTGCTCGCGGCGCCTCGAGGGGGCGGACTTATAGTCGCTCGCCGTGCCGGGACAAACGCCCTCCGAACAACTCGAAGCGATCTGGGGGGCTGCGCGCGAAGAGCTGCGGGCGTCGCTGCCGGCGGCGACCTTCGACCTCTGGCTGGAGCCGATCGTGGCGATCGGAGTCCAGGGGACGACCCTGCTGTTGAGCGCCCCGGCGACGGTGCGCAGCTGGGTCGAGCGGCGCTATGCGGCGCGGGTCGCCGAGGCGGTCTCGAACCAGGCCGGCGCGCTCACCGACGTCGTCTTCGTCGACGCGCGTGATCCTGACCCCGCCGCGGCCGACCCCCGGGTGCCGGCGTCGCTGCCGGTCGATTCCGCGCACACCTTCGACAGCTTCGTGATCGGGCCGGGCAACCGGCTCGCCCACGCCGCCGCGCTGGCGGTGGCCGAGCTTCCGGGTGAGGCCTACAACCCCCTCTTCCTGCACGGGCCTCCGGGCCTGGGCAAGTCCCACCTGCTGGGCGCGATCGCCGGCTATCTGCGGCGCAACCACCCCGAGCTGCAGATCCACCTGACCACCGCCGAGCGGTTCACGACGGAGTTCGTGACGGCGCTGCGAAACGAGGGCCCCGAGCGCTTCAAGCAGCGCTACCGCGAGCTCGACGCGCTGCTGATCGACGACGTCCAGGTGCTCGAGGGCAAGCCGCGCACCGAGGAGGAGTTCGTCCACACCTTCAACGCCCTCTTCGGCGCCGGCAAGCAGATCGTCCTTTCCAGCGATCGCCCGCCAGCGGCCCTCTCCCAGCTCGCCGAGCGCCTGCGCGATCGCTTCCAATGGGGCCTGGAGGTCGAGCTGGAGCCGCCCGACCTGCGCACCCGCACGGCGCTTTTGTGGCGGATGGCGGCGCGCTCGGCCGCCGAGCTGCCCGAGCCGCGGGTGCTGCAGGAGATCGCCGGGCAGGTCCCGGGAAACGTGCGGCTGCTCGAGGGGGCGATGACCCGCGTCGTCGCCCTGGCCTCGGTCCTATCGGAGCCGATCACGACCCCGCTGGTTCGCCGGGCGCTGCAATCGGGCGGACCGCACGCCCCCGCACCCGGTCCCGACGGCCCCGGCGTGGTCACGATCCAGGAGGCCGTCTCCACGGTCCTCGGTGTGCCCCGCCGCGAGCTGCTGTCGACCCGGCGCACCCCCCGCGTCGCTCGAGCTCGCCAGCTGGCGATGTACCTGACCCGCGAGCTGACGCCGCTGTCGCTGGCGCAGATCGCTCGCGAGTTCGACCGCGATCACTCCACCGTCCTGCACGCGATCCGCTCGGTGTCTCAGCGCCTCGAGCCTGGCTCCGAGACCGCTGACGCCCTCCACCAGGTCCGTGCCAGCCTGGGGACAACCAGCTCCACTTCACCCGAACCCGATCGTCCTATACACGAAGCAGACGACGATCCCCAGCCTTGATCCACAAGCCAAACCCGCGGGTCCAAGCCGCGCGGCCACTACCTTCCACCATCACCCACACCATCAATACATCTGAACCAGATATGATGATGGGAAGTCCCGCTCTATGAAGCTCTCAATCTCACGTGATCATCTCTTCGACGCCCTCCAGCTCGCCGGGCGTGCGGTCTCAAGCCGAAGCACGCTGCCGTCCCTCGGCGGGATCCTGCTGCTTGCGGCCGACGGCAAGCTGACCATCCGCGCCACCGACATCGAGTTGGGCCTGACCCTCTCCCTGACCGAGGTCAAGATCGAGCAGGAGGGCACCGTGCTGTTGCCCGGCCGGCTGCTGGTCGATGTCGTCCGCAGCCTCCCCGACGGCGAGCTGACGATCGCGCTGCGCGGCGAACAGCGCGATGTCGAGCTGACCTCCGCCGGCGCGCGGTTTCACCTGCGCACCCTCCCCGCCGAGGACTTCCCGCGCCTGCCGGAGGCCGAGGGCGAGCTGGCGAAGCTTCCCTCGGCGCCGCTGGCGGCGACGATCGAGCGGGTCGCCCGCGCCGCCTCGCGCGATGAGGTGCGCCCGATTCTCACCGGCGTCCTCGTGCAGACGGAGGGATCGACGCTGACGATGGTCGCTACCGACTCCTACCGGCTCGCGGTCAAGCACACCGAGCTCGAGGGCGGCACGCTGTCCGAGCCGCTCGAGGCGAACGTGCCCGCCCGGGCCCTGCGCGAGCTGGCGCGGGTGATCGCCTCGGAGGGAGCCGACGAGGTCGAGATCGTGATGCCGCGAAACCAGGCGATCTTCCGGGCCGGCGGGGTCACCCTCAGCTCGCGCCTGATCGAGGGCCAGTTCCCGAGCTGGCGCCAGCTGATCCCGGAGTCGTTCGACCACGACATCCGCCTGCCGCGGTTGGAGTTGCTGGAGGTGACGCGTCGCGTCAGCCAGCTCGCCCAGCGCAACGCCCCGCTGCGCCTGGCGCTGGCCGAGGGCGAGCTGACCGTCGCGGCCGAGACGCCCGACATCGGCGACGCCAGCGAGTCGATGCCGGCGCCGTATTCCGGGGAGCCGATGGAGATCGCCTTCAACCCGCAGTACTTCATCGAGGGCGTCGACAGCATCACCGACGACGAGATTTCCCTCCAGGTCTCCTCCCCCCTGCGCCCGGGCCTGCTGCGCCCGGTTGGCTCCGAGGACTACTCCTACCTCGTGATGCCGATCCGCCTCAACGCTTGAGATGGCTGAGGGACGAGGCGCCGTGCTCGTCCGCCGCCTGCGCACGCTCGGAGTCCGCAACCTCGCCGACGCGGAGGTCGAGCTCAGCGAGGGAGTGACGCTGGTCCGCGGGCCCAACGGCGCCGGCAAGACGAACCTGCTCGAGGCCCTGTATGTGGGGCTCGCGGGCCGGTCGCCGCGGACGCGAAACGACCGCGAGACGATCGCCTTCGGCCAGCCGCTGGGACGGGTCGAGGTGGACGTCGAGGACTCGCGCCAGGCGAGCGAGTCGCGCGAGCCGGACCGCCGCACCTTCCTCTGCTCGATCGAGCGCGGCGACGAGCGCCGCCATCAGGTCGACGGCCAGCCGTTCGGACAAGCGCACGCCGAGCTGCGCCCGGCGCTGTCGGTGTTCATGCCGGACCGTCTGGTCCTGGTCAAGGGCCCGCCCGCGGGCCGCCGCGCGCACCTGGACCGCTTCTGCGCCGCGCTGTGGCCGACCCGCACCGAGGCCCG
>JBKJZF010000246.1:0-3367 GCA_046715315.1 Solirubrobacterales bacterium
GCGCGCACCCGAGGGCGCTGCGGCCCGCCCGCCAGCCCCACCGAGCCGGCCAGCGTCTTGCGCCGGTGAGCGAAGGCGGCGCGGACCAGGCGGGCGAGGTCATCGCCCGCGGCGGGACCGTGGCGGCGCAGGCCAAGCAGCGCCGAGTCCACCCGCGGCCGGGGCTTGAACACGGCGCGACCGACCGGTCGCAGCAGCTCTACGTCGCAGGCAAGCTGGGCGATCACGCTCGGGCCGCCGTAGGTGCGCGACCCGGGCGCGGCGCGCAGCCGGTCGGCGATCTCGCGCTGCACCAGCACCGTCCATGAGCCGACCGAGGGCAGCTCGGAGATCGTCCGCAGGATCAGCGGGGTCGCGATCGAGTACGGGAGGTTGGCGACGACTCGCGTCGGCGCCGGGTCGAGCCCGGCGAGGTCCACCCGCATCGCGTCGCCCCAGACCAGCTCGACGTTTCCCGCCGTCGCCGCCACCCTTTCGAGGTCGGCCTCGAGCCCGCGGTCGACTTCGATCGTCCATACCCGCCCGGCGTGGGGCGCGAGCCGCTCGGTCAGCGCCCCCTCCCCCCCACCGACCTCGAGGACCACGTCGCCCGGCTCGACCCCCGAGGAGCGGACGATCGCATCCAGCAGGTTCGGGTCGGCGAGGAAATTTTGCCCAAGCCTCACCATTGGAAGATCCGGGCGGCGTTGGCGTCGAGGAGCTGCTCCAGGACGACGTAGGGAATCTCGCGGACCTCGGCCAGGCGCTCGGCGGTGGCGACGACGTTGGCGGGCTCGTTCGCCTTGCCGCGGACCGGCTGCGGAGAGAGAAACGGCGAGTCGGTCTCGACCAGCAGCAGCTCGTCGGGGACGAGCGCCGCGGCCTCGCGCAGCGGCTCGGCCTTGGGGTAGGTGAGGTTGCCGGCGAACGAGCACGCCCAGCCATGCGAGGCGGCCTCCGCCACCCGCTCCGGCGGAGCCGAGAAGCAGTGCAGGATGACGCTGACCCCCTCCGACTCGGCGGCGAGCGTGGAGAAGGCCTCGGCGACGGCGTCATCGTCGCGCCCGGAGCCGTCGCGGACGTGGATCACGAGCGGCTTGGCGACGCGCCTCGCGATCTCGATCTGGGCCCGGAACGCCCGCCGCTGGTCGGCGCGGGGCGCGTGGTCGCGGTAGAAGTCGAGCCCGGTCTCGCCGACCGCGGCGACGTCGGGGTCGGCGGCCAGCGCCTCGATCTCGGCGGCGGCCGCGTCGTCGAATCCCGTGGCCGAGTTCGGGTGGCGCCCGACGCTCGCCCGGACGCCCTCGTGCGCGCCCGCCGCCGCGATCGCCCCGCGGTTGGTCGCCTCGTCGAGGCCGACGGTGAGGATCCGCCGAACCCCGACCGCGCGCGCGGCGGCGACGAGCTCGAGGTCGTCGGCCTCGCACAGGCCGAGGTGTGCGTGGCTGTCGATCACGCGGTCAGTCTAGGAGCGGCTCCAGGGTCGCCGGTACGGGCTTAGCTACTACTCGGCAGGAACGAAGCCGACGCGGGCACCGAATGGCTCGGCGAGCGCAGACAGAGTGGCGTGCGTAGGGTTGGCGGTAGCGCGCTCGATACGGCTGATCTCGCTCTGGGCGATCCCCGAAGCCTCGGCGAGCTGCTCTTGGCTCATCTTCCGGGAGCGCCGCAGAGCCAGTAGCTCACTTGCGATCGAGAATTCCCGCCGCATCTGGCGAACCTGAGCCTCAGCCTCGGGTCCTTCCTCGCGAACCTCGGCCTCGATCTCGTCAATCAGATTCTTGAAGTCGTCACTCATGCCGCCTCCTTCCGTTGAGGAATATTATGGGGTATATCCCATAGCAGGTCAAGCTGAACCATGCTGCTGAAGGACATCGCTCATCGCAGCTACTCGCGGACCTGAATCACATTCGGGCCTATCTGACCCAGATGCGTTCAGGGGAAGCGACTACGGCGAGATCTGCTTCGGGGGCGCCGCGCCGACCGGCTGCACGTACCACACCGGCCCCTGCTTGGTCTGCACCAGCTCCACGTACTGGATCTCGGCGGGGGTGACCTTCGGGCGCTCCTGCGCGACCATCTGCACGAGCCTCTCCGGAGCCGCGGGGTCGACGTCGGTGACGTCGAACCCCCCATCCCCCTCCTCGGCGCGAAGCCGCCCGGGGTCGATCCGCAGGCGGACGATCTCGCCGCCGGCGCCGAGCTGGGCGGCGAGCTGGGTCAGCGCCGGCTCGAGGTTGTCCTCGCGAAGCAGCGAGGCGGAGTCGTCGGGCGGGACCGCCTGGTCGTCGGCGACCACGCCCGCCTCGACCTCGGCCCCCGGCAGGTCGGGGGTGATCGCGCCCATCACCCAGAGCCCGCCCCACAGCCCGGCGGCGATCGCGATCAGATGGGCGATCGGAGGAAGCGGGCTCACCGGCGCTCAGCCATCGACGATCTCCTGCTTGAGACGCTCGAACTCGGCCTGCGAGATGGCGCCGTCGTGGCGCAGCTTGTCGAGCCGCTCGAGGCTGGCGATCTTGTCGCCCCCGCCGGTGCTAGCCGCCGGCCTGACGGCGCCGGCCGTGGGTATCGCCCGGCCCTGGATCGGCGTCGGCCCCGAGCGGACCACGGTGGCGCCGTCGGTCCCAAGCGCCCGCGCCATCGGGCTGGACGGGCTCGGCCCCGCGTCGCGCATGGACGCGACCAGCGCGACCAGCCCGCCGAGCCCCATCGGGACGAAGATGAAGCCGACGATCAGCCCGCCCGTGTCGCCGCCCGGGCCGGGATTGGCGTCGGGGCCCCAGACGCCCCAGAAGCAGGCGAAGGCGATCCCGAGGAAGAGGCCTGACCAACCGATCAGCAGGGCGCTGGCGCGGGGCGGGCGGGCGGAGCCCGGGGCCGGGCCGCGGGTCCCGTAGAGGAAGCCGCCGAGCAGCATCAACAGCACGGCCGGGAAGATCGCCAGCATGATCCGCTCGATCCCGGGCGGGCACTGGCGTGCCGAGACGTAGGGGCCGCCGCTGGCGCAGGTGCCGATCTGCAGCAGCTGGAAGACGGCGTAGGAGATGGCGGTGATCGCGGCCACCATCAGCCCCAGCCCGATCACCGTCCGCAGCAGGTAGCGCATCTGCGGCCGGGAGCCTAGTCTGAGAGCTTCGGGAACAGCTGGCCGGGCCGCTCGATCAGCTGGCCGCCCTCGCGCGAGCCGAAGCTCGCCAGCTCGCGGTTGCCCTCCGAGAGCGCTTCCAACAGCCGTCCGGAGGTGTCCGGCAGGTACGCCAGCAACAACAGCGCCAGCACCCGCACGCCCTCGGCGAGGCTGTACAGGACGGTGTCCAGCCGCTCGGCCTGGCCGGGATCCTTCGCCAGGTCCCATGGCCGGTTTTCCTCGACGTAGCGGTTGAGG
>JBKJZF010000247.1:0-5190 GCA_046715315.1 Solirubrobacterales bacterium
GACCAGGGCGATGATCGGGATCCGCAGCCGCTCGGCCTCGCGCAGGCCGATCTCCTCGGTCTTCAGGTCGATGATCACGACCGCCTGTGGCAGCTTCTGCATGTCGCGGACGCCACCGAGGTTGTACTCGAGCTTCTCAAGCTCGGCGAGCATCCCCATCCTCTCCTTTGTGGGCAGGAGCTCGAGGCGGCCGTCCTCGCGCAGCTCGGTGAGCTCGTGCAGGCGGTCGATCCGCTTCGAGATCGTCTGGAAGTTGGTCAGCAGGCCGCCGAGCCAGCGCTGGTTGACGTAGGGCATGCCGCAGCGGTCGGCCCACTCCTTGACGCCGTCGCTCGCCTGCTTCTTGGTGCCGACGAAGAGGATCGTGCCGCCCTGGCCGGCGACCTCGACCGCGAAGTCGCGCGCCTGATCGAGCAGCTTCTGCGTCTGCATCAGGTCGATGATGTGGATGCCGTCCCGCTCGCCCCAGATGTAACGCCCCATTCGGGGGTTCCAGCGGCGCGTCTGATGGCCGAAGTGAAGCCCTGCTTTGAGCAGGTCCCTGATGTCCGTCTCAGGCAATTCGAGTCTTCCTTTGGTTTTTGCGTTCTCGCCCGATGGGCTCGCGGGGACCCGGCCATCGGTCGCCTCGCGGGCGTGCCGGCCGGGCAGGACCCCGTTCGCCCCACCGGGGGTCGGTTTCCGTGCGTCGCGGATTCTAGAGGGGTGGGGGCCGCCGAGCCGCTAACTCGCCGCGCGCGCCCGCTCGAGCGTCCCCACCAGGTCGTCGGGAAGCTCGGAGCCGAAGGTCACCTCGTGCCCGTCCCGGGGATGGGCGAAGGCCAGCCGGGCGCTGTGCAGGAACTGGCGGTCGAGCCCATGGCGCCCGCGATGCCCGTAGCGCGGATCTCCGCACAGCGGGTGGCCGATGGCGGCGAAGTGCGCCCGCACCTGATGGGTGCGCCCGGTCTCCAACCGCGCCTCGACCAGCGTGTCCGCCGGCAGCGTCTCGAGCACGCGAAAGTGGGTGCGCGCCTGGCGGGCGCCGCGGCCGCCGACGGCCCGCTTCTCCGGGGCTCGGTGGTCGCGCCCGAGCGGAGCGTCGATCGTCCCCTCCCGCGAGCGCGGGCGGCCCTCGACCAGCGCCAGGTAGGTGCGCTCGACCTCGTGCCGGCGGATCAACTCCCCCAGGCGCCGGTGGGCCTCCTCGGTGCGAGCGACGATCATCAGGCCCGAGGTGTCGCGGTCGAGGCGGTGGACGATCCCCGGCCGACCTGGGTCCGAGCCTCCGCCGAGGACGTCGACGAGGACGTCGACGAGGGTCGGCCCGCTGACGCCGGCGCCCCGATGGACCACCAGCCCGGCGGGCTTGTCGACGATCGCCAGCCAGTCGTCGCGATGGACCAGCCGCACCTCGGTCACGGCCCGCGCGCGGGCGACGGCCTGTCGGCCGCGAACACCGCCAACACCAGCGCCACGGCGCCAAGCGTGATCGCCACGTCGGCGAGGTTGAACGCCGGCCACAGGGGCGGGTCGATTAAGTCGGTGACCGCGTCCTCGCGAGCGCGGTCGGCGAGGTTGCCGAGCGCGCCCCCGGCGAGCAGCCCGACCGCGAGCCACAGTCCCGGCCGCGAGGACTGGAGCGCGAACCACACCAGCATTCCCCCGAGGGCGACGATGGTCACCGCCAGGACGATCGATCCGCCGTCGCCGAGCAGGCCGAAGGCGATGCCGCGGTTGGAGACGTGGACGAGATCGACCCCGAACGCGAGCGAGATCCGCTCGCCGGGCTCCAGCGCGGCCGTGACCGCAGCCTTCGACGCCTGGTCGAGGGCGATCACCACCGCGGCCACCGCCAAGGCCGCGCCCCAGCCCCGCAGCCTCGCGGAAGGGCCCGCGCTCACCCGCGGATCGCGCCGACGACGATGCCCTCGACGAGGAAGAGCACGAGGATGGCCAGGATCGGGCTGATGTCGATCGGCCCGATCGGGGGGATGAAGCGGCGGAAGAAGTTCAGGTAGGGGTCCGTGGACTCCTCGACGAAGCCGACCACCGCCCGCAGGGTCGTGTTGTACGGCAGAGGGCGGAAGCTCTGCGCCCAGGAGAGCAGGATCCGGACGAAGATGAGGACGAAGTAGACGAGGAACAGCGCCGCCACGTAGTCGGCGATCTCGTCGCGTCCGATGGCCGCCAGCAGCAGGCTCATCGGAAACGCTCCAGCGAAGCCTCGAAGGCCGCCTCGAGGGCTTCGACGAAGCCACCGGCGCGAAGCGCGTCGAGGCCGGCCTCGGTGGCGCCCCCGGGAGGCGCGACCGCTCGGCGGATCTCCTCCGGGTCGCGCTCGGCCAGCATCTCGCCGGTGCCCGAGAGCGTCTCGGCGACGAGCTCGAGGGAGAGCTGCGGGTCGAGCCCCTCGGCGGCCCCGGCCTGGGCCAGCGCCTCGGCGAAGAGCGCGACATAGGCGGGAGCACAGGACATCACCGCCATCGCCACCTCGATCCGCTCCTCCCCCACGGCGACGGCGACGCCGAGCAGCGAGAGCAGGCCGACCAGCCTGTCGCGAAGCTCGGGGGCCATCCCCTCGGGCTCGACGAAGCAGCACACGCCCCTGCCCACCTCGACGGGCTGGTTGGGCATCACCCTGAGCGCGGGCACGCCGGGGAAGGCCTGGGCCAGCCGGGTGGTCGGGGTCGCGGCGACCACCGACAGCAACGCCGGCGCCGAGCCGGCCATCTCCTCGGCGACCTGGTCGAGCGCGGCCGGCTTCACCGCAATCACGACGACGTCGCTGGAGGCCGCCAGCTCGGTCAGGCCGGCCCGGGTCTCACCGCCGACCTCCTGCGCGAGCGACCGGGCGCGATCGGCGTCGAGGTCACAGAACAGCATCCCCTCGGGGCCGCCATCGGCCCGCGACCAGCCGCGGGCCATCGCCGCCGCCATGTTCCCCGCCCCTGCAAACCCAACCTTCATGGTCAGGCAAGGTATTACGACTGGTTGAAGAAGCCCTTCTCGACGAGGCGCGCCTGCTCCTCGGCCGAGACCTCGACGTTGCGAGGCGTGAGCATGAAGGTCTTCTCGGCGACCTTCTGCATGCCCCCGTCGAGGGCGTAGGTAAGGCCCGAGGCGAAGTCGATCAACCGCTTCGCCAGCTCGCCCTCGGTCGTCTGCAGGTTGAGGATCACCGGGACGCCGCTCTTGAACCCGTCGGCGATCTCCTGGGCGTCGTTGAAGCTGTGGGGGTTGACCAGGTGCACGCGCACGTCGGCGCCGCCGTTGCCGACCGGCCGCAGCGACCGGGTGCGTCCCGTCCTCGGCTCGTCGTCGGCGAAGATGTCGTCGATCTCGTCGTGATCGCGGCGGCGCTCGCCGATCCGGCTGACCGAGGCCTGCTGCCTGGGGGCGGCCTGGGAGTAGAGGCCACCGTGCGAGCCGGTCTCGGGCTCGTAGTCGTCCTCGACGTAGTCGGGGCCCTCGGCGAGGCCGAAGTACACGAGCGAGCGGTGCCATGTGTCGCGAATAGCCATAGCTGGAGCGGTGTTCGCCTCTGGGCTCCCTTCTCCTTTCCACATTATGCCCGCAACGGACCGTGCGCAAAACCCCTCCTGCGAAAAGGGTTCGGGACCGTCGGTCAAGCGTAGAGGATCGTGCCGAGGCGGATGATGGTCGCGCCTTCGCCGACGGCCACCTCCCAGTCCTGGCTGGTGCCCATCGAGAGGCGCTCGAGGCGATGCTCGCGAGCGAGCGCGGCCAGCCGCGCGAAGTCGGGCCGCGAGGCCTCGGGGTCCTGGGCGAACGGCGGCATCGTCATCAGCCCGACGACCGGCGCGGGACAGCGCTCGATGAACGCGCCGAGCTCACCGGGCTCGACCCCGCCCTTGCTCTGCTCGCCGCCGAGGTTGACCTCGACCAGGACCTCGGTGTCCGCCTCGGCGTGGGCCTCGAGCTGGCGCATGGCCGAGTCCGAGGCGAGCGAGTGGATCAGCCTCACCAGGGGAACGATGCGCTTGACCTTGCGGCTCTGGACGTTGCCGATGAAGTCCCAGGTGAAGGCGTCGCCCCAGCGCTCGTGCTTTGCCTCGAGGTCCTGGAGGCGGTTCTCGCCGACCAGCCGCACGCCGGCCTCGGCCAGGGCCGCCATCTCCTCCAGGGGCACGTACTTGGTGGCGGCGAGCACCTCCACCCCCTCTCCCGCGCGCTCGCGCACACGCTCCAGGTTCGCGCGCACGCGCTCGGGGTCGATCCCGGTGATCAACTCGGCCATCGCCACACGATCCCAGCCTGGCGGCCCGTCCGTCCCTGGTCGCGGCGGTGCGAGAAGAAGAGCTCGCGCTCGCAGCTCGTGCAGAGTCCGCTCGCCTCCACCGCCTCGACGCCGCTGCCGGCGAGAAGCCGGCGCGCGACCTCGACCAGGTCGAGCATGCGGCCGTCGGCGATCCCGGGGCCGAGGCCGGCGAACGCCGCCAGCACGTCGGCGCCGACCTCATAGCAACAGGGGCCGATGCCCGGCCCGATCGCCGCGGCGCTCGCTGCGACCGCCTCGACGCCCTCGGCGACGATCCCCGCCGCGAGCCCGCGCCAGCCGCAGTGAATCATCGCCACCCCCTCCGCGCCCGCCAGCGCGACCGGAAGGCAGTCGGCGACGAAGACGAGCGGGGCAAGCTGGGGCGCCGCCGTCACCTGGCCGTCCACCTCGTCGACCCGCGGGCCGGGCTCGGCAAACGGATGGCCGGCCTGGCGGGCGTCGTGTCGCCGGATCTCGGCGGCGTGGACCTGGCGCCCGATGAGAACGTCGCGTGGGTCGATTCCCACTCCGGCGGCGAGGCGATGACGGTTGCCGCGCACCGCTCCGGGGTCGTCGTCGGTGAGGAAGCCGAGGTTGAGCTCGTCGAACGGCGGCGCGCTGACCCCGCCGACGCGGGTCGAAAAGGCGGCGCGGGCGCCCGGCAGCTCAGCCTCGAGCCAGCGCACCGCTCCGTCCTCGCGCCATCGCATCAGCTCGCCTCCCGGGCGACTCGGAGCTCGTCGGTGCGGCCCGAGACCTCGCCATCGAGCTTGGCCCGCAGCGCCGCCGCCAGCCCCCTGCCGATCGCGGGCCCGCGCTCGACCCCCGCCGCCAGCAGGTCCTCGCCCCCGATCTCCAACCGCACGTCGCGCCATTCGGCGAGATAGCGATCGAGCCAGGCGGCACCGAGAGCCCGCGCGACCGCCAGC
>JBKJZF010000248.1:0-4616 GCA_046715315.1 Solirubrobacterales bacterium
GGTCGGCGGCGACCAAGTCGGACGGCCCGACGCCGACCGTGACCGGGCTCGAGGCCAGTTCGACGAAGTCTGTGGAAGCGGCGAGCGCGCCTTCGGTGAGCCCTGCGAGACCCGCGGTGACCACCCCCGCGAGCGCGATCGCGAGCCGCCACGCGATCGCCAGTCTTTGCCTTGTACCCCCGTGCGCCATCCGCTGACCTCCCTTCCGCAGACCCGGCGTCTGCGTCCGCCGTCGATGTCGACTGTACTGCCGTCCGGGCCGTCTGACCCACCAGCGGATGATCGGAGAGGTTCGGAGCGTGGCTCAGTGGGGTCGCACCGCCTGACCTCCGCCGGTCGTCCCAGGGGGAGGCCGCGGGGCCTCGCACGCCGCGGCCGGGTCAAGCCGGCGAGCATAGGTTCGAACCTGTCGGGACCCCGCTCGTTGGCTCACCGTTCGAGCAGAGAGAGGAACTCACGGGGTCTGAGGATGGCGATGCCTTCGAACTCGCCGAGGTCGAGTAGGTCGCGGTCGCCGCTGACGATGTGGTCGGCGTGGGCGGCGGCTGCGGCCTCGAGCACGCGATTGTCTGCGGGATCCCGCTCGATGCGCTCGATCTTCCCCGTCGGCTCGACGACCACCGCAACCTCGGCCACGAGGCGCGTCAGCTCCGGCGTCGTCTGCAGGAAGGGGGCCAGACGCGGGTAGGCGAGCACTCTCTTGAGCTCGTCGAGCAACGGCTCGCTGGTCGCCAGAACGAATCGGCCCTCCACGGCCAGGTCGACGAGTCGACCGGGGGCGCTTGTCCGCCATCCGAGTCCCGAGACCAGGACGTTGGTATCGAGGACCGCCCAGATCAACCGAGCCGGCGCACCGCGGCAATCGCCTCGTCGACGACAGCTACGTCGAGGTCTGATTCCTCAACACGCTCTCTGACTTCGGCGAGCGCCCTCGCCAACTCAGCGCGTGCAGCCTCTGAGCGGCGCTGCTTGAACTCGGCATACTCGTCGCGGCCTACGAGCACGGCCTCGGCGCGCCCGCGACGAGTAAGCACCACCGGCTCCTCTCCGGCCGCCACCGATGCAGCAAGCCGGCCCAGCTCCGCCCGTCCTCGCTCGACTCCCACTGACCGCTCCATAACCTTAAGGATAACAGACAGGTTCGGTTTGGGGCTGGCGCGGTCCTGGCGGTGCCCCCGCGCTTGATGGCGGACAGCGAGTCCCGCGTCTCAGGCGGGCGAGTAGCTGCTATGGGGACCTGAAGAAGAGGACCGAACGATCGCCAGCCGCGCCCATCCCCCACAGTCAGCGACGCCTACGAGATACTGCGCTGCGACATCCTCAGCACACCACCAACAGATAGGGCAACGGCGCACCCGCCCAACATCCTGCTGCTGATCACCGATCAGCAGCGCTACCCCTGCCACTGGCCCGAGGACGCCGCATGGCTGCGGGACCTGACCCCGAACGACCATGAGCTGGCCTCGACCGGCCTCACCTTCAAGCAAGCCTTCTGCAACACGTCGATGTGCTCGCCGAGCCGGGCGACGCTGCTCACCGGCCGCTACCCGGCGCAGCACGGAGTCACGCTCACCCACACCCAGGCTGACCTGCGTCCCGACCTCGCCAACTCGCCGGGCGTCGTCGCTGCCCTGTTCGGGATGCTCAGTGGCCCCAACGCCCCCCGGGCCCGCGCGCTGCGCGGGTTCGGCCGCGGCCTGCTCCAGCTGGGGCCGAAGTCCGGCAACGAGCCCGAGCTTCGGCCCGAGACGCCCAGCCTCGCCCACATGCTGCGCGAGCGCAGCTACGAGGTCGGCTACAAGGGCAAGTGGCACCTGACTCATCCCGACGGAGGCGGGCCGCTGCTGGCCGGCTGGGCGGAGTCCGACGCCGACCGCTTGCGCCGCGACTACGGCTTCGCCGACTGGGAGCCGCCGGACGCCGGCGAGAACGCGAAGGCCGAACACTTCGGTGCCGGCAACGCCGGCCCTCTCGGCAAGGGCTGGGACGAGATCTATACCCAGCAGGTGGAAAGCTGGCTGGGCCGGGCCGACCTGCCGGAGCCGTTTTGCCTCGTGGTCTCGCTGGTCAATCCCCACGATGTCCTCGGCTATCCCTCGCAGCACGTCAAGGGCGGCTACCAGGCGAGCGAATTCCGTGACCTCGGCGTCGACCTACCCCGGACGCTCGAGGACGACCTGCGCGACAAGCCCACCGTCCACGAGCTGATGAAGATGGGGATGGCCGCGTACCTCGGACCCCTGCGCGGCGAGCGGGCGAAGCTCGACTACGTCAACTTCTATGCGCACCTGCACCGGGTGGTCGACGAGAAGCTGGGCCGCGTGATGACCGCCCTCGGAGACCCCGAGGACCCCGGTTCGCTGCGCTCGCGCACCCTGATCTTCCGCTGCGCCGATCACGGGGAGATGGGCCTCTCACACGGCGGCCTGCGGCAGAAGGCTTTCAACGCCTATGAGGAGACGATCCACATCCCGCTGGTGGTGTCCAACCCCGTCCTTTTCCCGAAGCCGGTGGCAACCGATGCGCTGGCCTCCCTCGTCGACGTCCTGCCCACGATCGCGAGCGTCACGGGGGCGAGGCTCGACGACGAGGCCAAGGGCCGCGACCTCTCGCCGGTCCTCGCCGCCAAGGCCGCCCCCGAGGGCGAGCGCCTGCGGCGGACCGCCGTCGATCTCAGCCCGCTCACGGAGCATCCCGCACCGGCGGAATCGGTCCAGGACGAGATCCACTTCACGTACGACGACCACCAGGCGGCGACCGCGCTTCAGAACGTCCCAGGCCAGCCGAATCGCATCCGTGCGATCCGCACGACCGGCGCGAAGTTCGCCCTGTACTTCGACCCGACCGGAAAGGCACGCTCCGAGTATGAGATGTACGACCTGGGCCGGGATCCGCTGGAGAGCCGGAACCTCGTCGCCCGCGACGACGGTGAGCCCAGCGCGACCACCGACCGCGCGCTCCGCTCAGAGCTCGGTGAGCGCCTGCGCGGGCTGATGGCCGCAAACGGCACGGCGCCACCGGGCTAGGTCGGCGCTTTTCTCACCGAGCTCCCGCCGGGCTCAGGGAGTAGCGCCTCGCGTCGAACCGGTTGGGCACCGGCGCGGTTCTGGTGCCCGTTAGCGCCTACATCAGCGCACATCGCCGCGCATCCGCGCGCATCCAGATGCGCGGAACTACGCTCATCCGTGCCTGTTTTAGGGGGCTTCGACCTGGAGCTTGACCTCGCAGAGGTCGACAGAGGCCCTCGTCCCCATCGCTCCCGCGGGGGGGCTCATCGTGTTCAGCGTCGCGTCGCCCGTTCGCATGTCCTCCTCAGTCTCGAAGAAACCGATCGCAACGACGGTGCCGTTGGCCTCGTCGGCCAAGAGCGTGAACGCCTTACCGGGCACGCCCTCCGGTGGCCCGGAAGCCGAGCTCTCCCGGATCTCGGCGATGTTCTTCTTAAGGGACTCGGCATCGCCGCCGGTGAACCGTGCAACGCGTGCGTACATATCTCCTCCTCGGTTGGTCGCACGAAACCTACCGCTTCACCCGCGAGAGGTCGCTGGGTTTCCGACGCGCGACGATGCCCTCGAAGACGCCGGGGCCGCGTCGTGACCTGAGCACCCGGTCGTAGTCGAAGGCGCTGCCTAGTCGGACGGGCCGCGCTCGAAGGCGCCGATGTCGCACTCCGGACCCCGCGGCCGGGGGAAGCCGCGCTGATCCTGGGGGAAGCTCGTCACGCAGTCGCCCGCGTTCTTCGCCGGGCTGACTGCCCTGATCGCCCGTGTCTGCGTCGGGCCACCGTTGCCGGCGAGCGGCTTCAGCTCGGCGTCGATCAGCTCCTCACTGGTCGTGTCGTCGAAGTTGCATGTCGCACCGTCGTCGAGGTTGTTGGCCTCGCTGATCGGCGCCTGTCCCTCGCAGTTGACGCCGCCGCCGAAGGGATCGGCGACGATCGAGTTGAGGACGCCGTATCCGTTGTTGCAGCAGTTGTTCTGAATGTTGCTGGCAGCCCCGGGGTGGGCGATGTTCCCGGCGATCGTCGTTGCGCGGATGTCGGCTATCGCCAGCATCGGCGACAGATAGATGCCGCCGCCGGCGCCGGCCGGGGAGCCGTCCTCGGTGGCGGTGTTCCCGCTCACGGTCGAGTTGTAGAGCAGCAGCTTTCCCCCGCCGCCGTAGATGCCGCCGCCGAAGCCGGCGACGTTGTCGCGGATCAGGCTGGATTCGATCCGCATGGTCCCCTCGACTTCGGTGGACGAGAAGATGCCGCCGTTATTCCCTTGAACCGTGCTCTTGATCAGTTCAAGCGAGGCGTCCACGCCGACGAGCCCGATCGCGCCCTGCGCGAAGTTGGTCTCGCTGTCTCTGACGAGCACGCGCTTCAGGGTCAAGGCCCCGGACGTGCTGACAGCGCCCCCCGGCCCCCCGTCGGTGGCATGGCCGTTGCGCATCGTCAGGCCAGAGATGGTCGCCTCGCCGCCCGGCTGCGCCTGGTTTCCGAGCTGGAAGACGCGATCGCCTTCCTTGGCGTCGATGACCGTCCGCTTCGCGCCGGCGCCGACGATCCTCTGGCCGAACCGACGGCTGGGAGGAGGACGGCGACAAGAGCGGCAGCCGAACACGCCCACCAC
>JBKJZF010000249.1:0-2752 GCA_046715315.1 Solirubrobacterales bacterium
GGGACCCTATCGGCCCCGTCGGGCATCGTCCCGCCCGCGGTCACGCCGGCAGCAGGTGCCTGCCTATTCCTGCAGCCCGGCGGCTTCCAGGGCCTCTCGGTGTGATTGGAACCACTGGAAGCGCACCGCCAACCCGTCTCGCACGGTCCACACGTACCCATGCTCGCCCGCTACGGGCACCCCGCTACCTCGACCGGATCCCGTGTAGCGGGCCAGGACGACCACGTCATCGCCGCCGGCATCCATCAAGCGCTCGACGCGTAGCTCGAAGTCCTCGTAGGTGTCTCGTACGACGGAGAAGCTCTTGCGGCCGTGCCGGGTTCCGGGCTCGACCGCGTAGCTCGGATTCACGTACTCGACATCAGCAGCGATCAAGTCCCGCGCCGACTCCTCCTGATCCCACGCCTCGTAGATGCGTCGAACCAAACCAACGTTCTCCTCCGACATCGCCCCCCAGTATCTCGCCTGGCTCCACGGAGCGGGATAGCCTGCTGGATCTCCTCTCCAATGGTCGAAGGATCAAGAGGGGGACGAGGTCACGGGGTGAGCCGACCGGGGCGCCCCAGGCTCCACAGCCTCTCGTCGGCCCAGCCTCCGGTGATCGCCTGATCCGGGTTGGTGCCGTTGCGCTCGGCCAGCTCCGCGGCCAGGAGCTGCAACTGAACCGTCCGGGTCCAGCCTTGGCTGGAGGAGCAGGCAAGCGTCCTCCTCGCCGAGCGGGACGGCGGAGCCGTGGAGCAGGTATTCGGCTTCGAATCCCTCGGCGAGCGTGCGCGAGGCCTCGCCCACCTTCAGCGCTCCCTCGCGCGCAGGGATCGCGCTGGGCCCGGCGCCGCGGGCGTCGAGGCCGGCTTCCTGGAAGATCAACGCCCCCAGCTCGGCGCAGTGCTGCCTGGACCCCGTTCCGATCAGCCGCAGGCGGCGGCAACCGGCGAGCTGCTCCGCCCAGGTCTCGAGGTCGCGCTCGGCCCTTTGGCCTGGAGAATATGCTCAAGGGGTGGGCAAGCCGGTACGCATGCCCGAGCTGGTGGAGTTGCGGGCGTTTTGCGCCGCGGTGGATTTGGGGAGCATCGGGCGGGCAGCCCGCCTCCTGCGGGTAAGCCAGCCGGCGCTCTCCAAGCGGCTGCGGGCGCTGGAGGTGGTTGCCGGTGCGCGCCTTCTCGAACGCTCGTCGCGGGGCGTATCTCCTACACGGGCGGGTACGGAGCTGTACATGGCGGCCAGGAAGGTGCTCGCGGAGGCGGAGACCGTGGAGGCCCTGATGGGCGGACTCTCGAGCGACCAGGCGCCGGTGCGGCTGGCGGCGAGCCCGACAATGGCCGAGTTCGTGCTCCCGCGATTCCTGGTGGACTTCGAGCGAGAGCACAAGCGCCACCTGTCGGTGGGGCTCGTGATCGCCAACTCGGCCTCGGTGTGGGCGCTGGTGGGCGAGGGCCGCGTCGACCTGGGCTTGGCCGCCGAGGATCCCTCGACGGACGGGCCGGCGCTGGTCGAGACGCCCTTCTGTGAGGACGAGGTGATCGTCGGCGTGCCCCAGGCCCATCCTTGGGCGACGGCGGACGAGGTTGCCCTGGACGACTTCGTCCGCACGCCGATGATCATGCGCGACCCGGACGCCAACAGCCGGATCGTCGTGGACGCCGCGCTCAAGGCGCTGGGACTTTCGCTCGCTCCCCCTCTGGCCGAGATCGGCAGCACGACGGCGGCCAAGGCCACCGCCGTCTCCAAGCGAGTGCCCGTGCTGCTATCGCTGCGTGCCCTGGAGGGGCCGAGCGAGCGGCTCGTGGTTCGCCGCGTTGCCGGCCTCCGTTTCCTCCGTCGCTTTGTGCTCCTGCACGCCGGTGAGGGGAGCCTCCCCTCTGAGGCGCGCGCCCTGTATCGGTTCCTGCGCGAGGCCGCACGCTTGGGTCCATAACCAGTGGTTATGTCCCGGAAACCCGTCAGGGTCTACCGCCGCGGCCGGGGGAACTCTACGGTCGAGCCAAGCGATGAGACGAAAGGACACCTGATGAGATACCGGAGCATCTTGATTCTTGTGGTGGCGGCGCTCGCCGTCGGTGCGGTCGCTGGCTGCGGGGGCGATGACGACGGAGACGGAGACGGAACGACCACTGCGGCCGACACTGGGACCGGCGCCGGCGCGGTGACGGTCGAGCTGGGCGACTTCTCCTTCGATCCGAAGGACGCGACTGCGGAGGCCGGACCGGTGATCGTTAGTGCCCCTAACGTCGGCAAGGTCGAGCATGAGCTCGTCCTCTTCAAGACCGACGACGACCCCGCTTCCCTCCCGGTCTCGGGCGACGAGGTCGACGAGGAAGCGCTGGCGGAGCAGGGCGCTGAAGAGGCGGGCGAGATCGAGGACGTGCCGCCGGGTCAGACGAAGGAGGGAAGCTTCGATCTGACTGCAGGCAAGTACGTGATGTTCTGCAACCTCCCCGCCCACTACGAGCAAGGGATGTACGGCAGCTTCACGGTCAAGTAGCCGACAGCCGATTGGCTCAGGGCTCAGCCGAGGGTGCCAGACGGGGCCCCTCGGCTGGTGGCCGCTCGGCCCTCTTGTCAACGCCGAATCCGACCCCGGGACCCTCACCGAGGATCTCGACAAAGCCGTCCGTGTCGGCCGCTGAGAAGCGCTCGTAGAAGGCACTGATCGCCTCGACTACCTGTTCAGGCCCGCGGGGGATCTCGCGCACCCACCCCGAGGGGTGATCACGACCACCCCCCGAGGACCGTCCGACGGCCCCTGGGGCCC
>JBKJZF010000250.1:0-2540 GCA_046715315.1 Solirubrobacterales bacterium
CGGCGACGCGGACGTAGCCGAGCACGGGCGGGGTCTCGCGCCCCACGGCGCGGGCGCCGGCTTCGACCTGCTCGCGGGCGGAGTGGGCGAAGGCCGGCGTCATCCAGTTGAAGAAGACGCCGTCGAAGCGCTCGCCGGCCAACGCGCACATCCTCGGCCCCATCGCGGCGAGCACCAGCCGCACCCTGGGCAGCGCCTCGCGCAGCGCGGGCTCGGCCTCGCGCACCGCCGTCAGCGGGCGGCGACCGAAGCCGGCGCCGACGCCCAGCCAGAGCCGATCGCGGTCGAGGCCCAGTCGCTCGACGTGGCCGGCGATCTCCGCCGGCTGGTGGCGGTCGAGCGCCATCACGGCGACGCCCAGCCCGAGCTCGGGGGCGGCCTGGCTAAAGACCGCGAGCGTCTCCAGCCCAAGCGCGCCGGGATGGTCGTTGGACCAGATCGAGTCGTAGCCGAGCTCGGCGCAGCGCGCCGCGAGCGCTGCGGCCACCTCTCCGTCCAGCCCCGCCGCGACTCCGAATCCTCGTGACATTGCCGGCACCCTACCCGCGCTCGAGCAGCGCGACGCACTCGACGTGCGGGGTCTGCGGGAACATGTCCACGGGGCGCACCCGGCGCAGCCGGTATCCCGCCTCGGCCAGCTGCGCCGCGTTCGGCGCCAGCGTCGTCGGGTTGCAGGACACGTAGACGATCCGCTCGGCCTCGCACTCGATCAGCCGCCGCACGATCTTCTTCGAGAGGCCGGAGCGCGGCGGGTCGACGACGACGACGTCCGGCTTGCCCGCCTGCTCGACCAGCGGCCGGATTCCCAGGCGGGCGTCGGCCGCGACGAAGCGAGCGTTGGCGATCTCGTTGCGGCGGGCGTTGTGCTCGGCGTCGGCGATCGCCGCTTCAACCGACTCCAGTCCCCAGATCTCGCCGGCGTTCCGAGCCAGCGCCAGGGTGATCGTGCCGATCCCGCAGAAGAGGTCGAAGACGCGCTCGGAGCCGGTCAGGCCGGCGAACTCGGCCGCCACCCCGTACAGCGTCTCGGCGGTGGCGGTGTTCGTCTGCAGGAAGGCGGTCGGGGCGACGCGGAAGCGCAGGCCGCACAGCTCTTCGTCGAGGTACTGGGCGCCGAGGGCGCCGGTCGGCCCGGCGGTCCCGGAGCCGGGGCCCTCGACCGCGGTGTGCAGGTCCACGGGCGGGCGGGGAAACGACGCCACCGAGGTGACCAGGCGCGTCTGCACCTGTCCGGTGCGGGCGGAGTCGCGCACCACCAGGTTGCGCAGCACCCCCGTGTGGTCGCGAGGGTCGTAGGCCGGGATGCCCTCGGCGGCGGCCCACTCGCGCACCTCGTTGCGGGCGGCGTTCGATGCCTCGGATGCGAGGTGGCAATCCTCGACGTCGACCACCTCGTGCCAACTCCCGCGGGGGTGAAAGCCGAGGACGAGCCGGCCATCGCGCTCGCCGAAGGAGTACTCGAGCTTGTTGCGGTAGCGCCACCGCTGCACCGACGGCTCGATCGGCTCGGTCTCGAAGCCGTCGAGGCGCCCGATCCGGCGCAGGGCGTCGTCGACCTGCGAGCGCTTGTGCTCGAGCTGCGCCTCGTAGGGCAGCCCCTGCCAGGACGCGCCCGGGCAGGGCTCGCCGTCGTGGGTGCAGGTGTCGGCGACCCGATCGGGGGCCGGGCGGATCAGCTTCACCGCGGTCGCCTCGGCGTAGTTTCGCTTCGGCTTCGAGATGCGGGCCCGGACGACGTCGCCGGGGAGCGCCCCGGCGACGAAGACGACGTAGCCCTGCTCCCGCGCGATCCCTCGTCCCCCATGGGCGAGCGCCGTCACCTCCAGCACGAGCTCCTGGCCCCGGTGGGGGCGCTGGGCACGGGTGCGCTCTTCGCCGCCCAGATCTTCGGTAGTCGACTCCATCTGCCGAATAGATTGACGATTCGATGCCGATTGACCTCGACTCCTACCGAGAGGCCGCCGAGGCCTTCGTCGGCTCGCTCGAGCGCGAGTACTACCTGCACCTCGCCGGACACAAGCCGTCACTGGAGATCGAGGCCATCTACGGGGCCCACTCGGGCCTGTTCGACCGCTCGGTCGTGGCGGCAATCCGCGAGGAGGCCGGGGCCGCGAAGCCAGGCGGTGACGAGGAGCGGCGGTTGCGCTACCTGCTGTCCTTTGCCCTCGACGGCCTCTTGGGACGTGAGACGCGGGGCGAGGCCGAGGAGGGCGCGCGCCTCGAGGCGACGCTTGCGGTGGAGGTCTCCGGCGGCGCGATCCCCTACCGGCAGGTGCAGATCGAGCAGGCCAACGAGCCGGACCCGAGTCGCCGGGCCGAGCTGGAGGCCGCACGCAACGCGCTGCTGGCAGGGCACCTCAACCCGCTGCACCGGGCGGCGCTGGAGCGCTCGCACGCGATCTGTGGCGACCTGGGCTGGGCCAGCTACGCGGACGCGTACGCGGAGGTCCGCGGGATCGACCTCGACCGCCTCGCCGGGCAGTCCCGTGCCTTTCTCGCGGCGACCGGCGAGGCTTACTCCCGCCTGGTCGATCCCAGGC
>JBKJZF010000251.1:0-4281 GCA_046715315.1 Solirubrobacterales bacterium
GCACAGGCCCGGGATCTCGAAGGTGACGAACTCGCTGCCGCCGGCCGTGCGCTCGTGCGGCTGCCAGGGAAAGACCTTGCGATAGCGGGCGACGAGCTCGCCCCCGGTCGCCGCCCCGGCGTAGCTCAGCAGGACTAGGGGCGGCCGCGGTTTGACCGCAGCGCCCGCGCCGACTAGGTTGACGCTCATGGCGGCTTCAGGCAGAGGATTGGGGTTGATCATCGGGGGCGCTGCGCTCGCCGTGGCGCTGATCGTCCCGTCCGGCGCCGCCGCCGCCGGGCCGCCGGCGATGTGCCTCGGCAGCGTGGCGACGATCGAGGAGGGAAACGGCGATGACCAGATCACCGGCACCGCGGGCGCGGATGTGATCGTCGCCGGAGGAGGCGACGACGAGATCGCCGGCGGCGGAGGCGACGACATCATCTGCGCCGGCAAGGGAAACGACACCGTTGAGGGTGACGCCGACGAGGACATCCTGGTAGGTCAGAAGGGCAACGACACGCTGCGTGGCGGGGACGACGACGACACCCTGGTCGGCGACAGCTACGCCCCCAACGGCGACGCGAACGGGGGCGGCAACGACAAGCTCTTCCAGGACGCCGGTAACGGAATCATGGTCGGCGACAGCTACGCCTTCAATGGCGACGCCAGCGGCGGCGGCAACGACAGGGTCGCCGCCGGCGACAACGGCGGGACGACCGTCGGCGACAGCTACTCCGAAAGCGGCAAGGCGAGCGGCGGGGGCAACGACAAGCTGACCAACGGCGACAACGGCGGAACGATGGTCGGCGACAGCTTCGCACCCTCAGGCGACGCCGAGGGCGGCGGGCGCGACAAGATCACCAACGGCAACGGCGGGGGGACGATGGTCGGTGACAGCTTCGCGACCTCGGCCGGGGCGCTGGCCGAGGGCGGGGGCAACGACAGGCTGACCAACGGCAACGGTGGGGGGCAGATGGTCGGCGATGCCTACGCCCCGAGCGGCAAGGCGACGGGCGGCGGCAACGACAAGCTGCGCGCCGTCGACGGCTCGGCGATGTTCGGCGACAGCTTCTCGGGCGGCGCCGGCAAGCCGGCGACCGGCGGCGGCAACGACCTGGTCGACGCCGGGACGGGTGGCGGCACCGTGATCGGCGACAGCATCGCGAGCGGCGGTGGCAGCGCCGACGGCGGTGGCAACGACACCCTTCGCGGTGACGACGTCGGCACCTACGTCGGCGACAGCTTCGCTACCGGCGGCGGGGCCGGGGCCTCGGGCGACGGCAACGACGACATCGACGCTGGGGCCGGCGGCGGCACCGTCATCGGCGACAGCTTCGCTACCGACGGCCCGGCCGAAGGCGGCGGCGACGACGAGGTCCGCGGCGACGCGACCGGGACCTACGTCGGCGACGGCTTCGGCAGCGGGGCGACGGGCTCGGCCCAGGGCGGCGGCGACGACATCGTCAAGTGTGAGGGCGGCACCGTCGTCGGCGACAGCTTCTCTCCCTCCGGCGCTGCCCGCGGAGGTGGCGATGACCGGGTCGACGCGGGTGGCGGCGGCGGCACCGTCGTCGGCGACAGCTTCAGCGCCGGGACCGCCACGGCCAAGGGCGGCGGCGATGACCGGGTCGAGGCCACCAGCGCGGGCGGCATCTTTGGCGACAGCTTCGCGCCCAGCGGCAAGGCCAAGGGCGGCGGCCGGGACGAGGTCACCAACGGCGCCGGCGGCACCGTCGCCGGCGATAGCTTCGGCTCGACCTCGGCCAAGGGCGGCGGCCGGGACGAGGTCGATGCCGGCGCCGGCAACGGCAGCGTCACCGGCGACAGCTTCGCTGCGAACGGCCCAGCGACGGGTGGCGCGAACGACGTGATCAAGGCCGACGGAGCCAACACCGTCGTCGGCGACAGCTTCTCGGTCGGCGGCGGCGGCGAGGCCGAGGGCGCCGGCGCCGACGATATCCGCGCCAAGAACGCGGCGAGCGGGACTGTGGTCGGCGACAGCTTCGCGACAGGCGGCGATGCGACCGGCGGCAAGCCCGACGAGATCGACGGCGAGGGCTACAACACCCTTGTAGGCGACAGCTTCTCGACGGCCGGAGCCGGCAACGCCACCGGCGGCGCTGACGACTCGATCATCAGCACGGGAGCCGAGACCAACACGATCGTCGGTGACAGCTTTGCCACCGGAGGCGACGCCGAGGGCGGAGGCGACGACCACCTCGAGGGCGCCGCTGACGGCGGCCTGTTGGTCGGCGACAGCTACTCGGCCGGCGCCGGCGAATCGTCGAAGGCCGGCGACGACGTGCTGCTGGCCGGGCTCGAAGTGGAGACGATGGTCGGAGACGGCTTCGCGCCGGGCGCCGGGATCGCCACCGGCGGCGGCGAGGACGTCCTGCGCGGCGCGGAAGAGGACGACTTCCTCTTCGGAGACCACTTCAACCTCAACGACACCGGCGGCGACAACGACCGCCTGTTCGGCAACGCCGACGACGACACCCTGGACGGCGGGCCAGGCAACGACCTCTGCAACGGCGGGCCGGGTGCCGCCGACACCGCGGTCGACTGCGAACAGACGCCGGGGATTCCCTAGGGCCTTACCCGGGCGCTAGGCCTACGGGCGCCCGCCTCCATCTCCTAGGCCCCGATGATCAGGAAGTCGGGGAGGAGTCGCTGGAACTGAAGCGTTTTCTGAATAGCTAACCTGCCGATCTTCGTGAAGGGATTCGCGTCATTCGTCTCCGGCCGCCGGACCAAGTGGGTCGTGCTGGTGGTCTGGGTCGTCGCCTTCGTGGCGCTGATGCCGCTCGGCGCCAAGCTTGCCGACGAGACCTCAGACGACACCGCCTCGTTTTTGCCCGCCAGCGCCGAGTCGACCAAGGTGGTCGAGCTGTTGGACTCCAAGTTCGACGACGGTGAGACCACCCAGGGGCTGATCGTCTACCAGCGCGACGGCGGGCTGATCGCGGCCGACCAGGAGCAGATCGCCGCCGACGCCAAGGCGATCGAGGCCCTCCCGCACGAGGACCTGCCGCTGATCCAACCGCCGGCGGTGCCGTTCGCCAAGGGCTCGCCCGCCGCGCTGGTGGCGCCCCAGGGCGACCTCGCCTACACCGTGCTCGCGGTGCCGACCGACTACCAGGAGGCCGGCGGCTGGGGCACGAACGTCCGCGACGCGATCGGCGAGGGCTCAGAAGGCCTCACCGTCAAGCTCACCGGCGACCTCGGTTTCTCGGCCGACGCCGAGGAGGTCTTCGGCGAGCTCGACACCAAGCTGCTGTTCGCCACGGTGGCGCTGGTGTTGGTCTTGCTCGGCGCGATCTACCGGGCGGTGCTGGTGGCGCTGACGCCGCTGATCGTCGTCTTCTTCGCCTACACGATCGCCCAGGGGCTGATCTACCTGATGGCCAAGTCGGGCGCGACCGTGTCCTCGAACTCGACCTCGATCCTGATCGTGTTGATGTTCGGCGTCGGCACCGACTACTGCCTCTTATTGGTCTCCAGATACCGCGAGGAGCTGCACCGGATCTCCGACAAGCACGATGCGATGGCCCGGGCGCTGAGCCGCTCCGGGCCGGCGATCTTCGCCAGCGGCCTGACGGTGACCCTGGCGATGTTGGTGCTGGCGCTCGCCGACTCGCGCAACACCTCGACCCTGGGCCCCGTGGCGGCGCTCGGCGTCGCCTCGGCGATGACCGCCGGGCTGACCCTGCTGCCGGCGCTGTTGACGATCTTCGGCCGGGCCGGGTTCTGGCCCAGGCGGGGGGTGGTCGAGTACGACCCCGAGAAGGCGTCGATCGCGCGCCAGGGGCTTTGGAGGCGCTTCGGCGACCGCGTGCTCGAGCGCCCCGGGCTGGCGCTGGCGGCGACCGTCGTCTTCTTCCTCGCCGGCTCGCTCGGCCTGCTCGCCTACAAGGTCGACTACTCGACGACGACCTTCTTCAAGAAGTCCGTGGACTCGGTCGAGGGCTTCAAGCTGATGGAGGAGTCCTTCCCCGCGGGCCTGCTGGCGCCGACGACGATCCTGGTGCAGAGCGACGGCGGGGCGGTGAGCCCAGGCGAGGTCGGGGCCGTGGTGACAGCGGCCAAGAGCGTCGACGGCGTCGCCTCGGTGACGCCCAACGGCCGCGTCTCGACCGACGGCACGATCGCCCAGATCGGCCTCGTCTTCGAGCAGGACCCCTATACGAAGGCGGCGCTGAACGTGGTGCCCGAGGTCCGCGACGCGGTCAGCGCCGTGCCGGGGGTGACGGCATTGGTCGGCGCCGGGACGGCGATCCAATACGACTTCGACCAGGCGAC
>JBKJZF010000252.1:0-7183 GCA_046715315.1 Solirubrobacterales bacterium
CGTCGATGACGGCGGGACTCAGGGCGGATACCAGACCGTCAACGTCGGCCTCGCCAACCAGGGCAACGTCCTGGTCAAGCCCAGGCTCGATGTCCTGATTGCGGACGGTGACGGTGCTCACCTTCAGCACGAACGGCTGAAGCTCGACACCTTCGTCCCGCAGACCGAGATCCAGTACCCGGTCCCGGTCCGGCGCAAGGCTCTACCTCCAGGAAGCTACGTCGCGACGGTCGGCCTGAGATACGGCCCCGACCAGGTGGCGCGCTCACAGCAGGCGTTCGAGGTCTCCTCGGATCAGGTCAAGCAAGTCTTCGGCGCTGACTCGCCGCTGGCTCAGGAAGGGCGTCATTCGCTGGTTACCTACCTGCCGTGGATGCTCGTCGTTGTCCTGGCAGCGGGGCTAGGCTTCAAGCTCCGGCCGCGACCGCGTTCAGGCGGTAAGCCTCACTAGCCTGTGCCCCCCTCTCGCATCCAGTTGGGCCTACAGCCCACCTCACCACCGGCAGGATTGGCGAGTTGTTGCCGGTATGCGGCAAGAACTCGCCACCGTCGGCCGGATCGGATAGCCCAACGCTATGCGACGGGGGGACGCTGGCTAGAGTTGGGCCCAGACCGACTTCGTCTCGAGGTAGGCCTCGAGGTTGGCGTGGCCCTTCTCGCGGCCGATGCCGGAGGCCTTGTAGCCGCCGAACGGCGACGCGGGGTCACCGCCGCCCCAGGTGTTGATGTAGATGTTGCCCGCCTCGAGCATCCCGGCGAGCTTGTGCGCCTTGGAGACGTCGCGGGTCCAGAGCCCGGCTGCGAGCCCGTATTCGGTGTCGTTGGCGCGGCGCGCGACCTCCTCCAGGTCGTCGAACGGCATCGCCACCAACACCGGGCCGAAGATCTCCTCGCGGGCGATCCTCATCTCGTCGGTGACGCCCGTGAACAGGGTGGGCGCGACGAAGTAGCCGTCGCCGTTGCCCTCGGGGGAGCCGCCGACGACCGCCTCAGCGCCCTCGGCCAGGCCGGAGTCGATGTAGCCGACGACGCGGTCGAACTGCTCCTCGGAGACCAGCGGGCCGAACTCCGAGTCGGGGTCAAGGCCGGGGCCGACCTTGGCCTCGCGGGCGAACTCGGTGAGGCCCCCGACGACCTCGTCGAAGAGGCTGCGCTGGACGAACAGGCGCGAGCCCGCGTTGCAGGACTGGCCGGAGTTGAAGTAGATCCCCTGGAAGGAGCCCTTGACGGCCTGCGCGAGGTCGGCGTCCCCGAGGATGATGTTCGGGCTCTTGCCGCCGAGCTCGAGGGTGACGCGCTTGAGGGCGCGCCCGCACTTCTCGCCGATCTCGCGGCCGACCGCGGTCGAGCCGGTGAAGGCGACCTTCTGCACGCCGGGGTTGTCGACCAGCGCGGCGCCGGTCGAGCCGTCGCCGGTGAGCACGTTGAGCGTGCCCGGCGGCAGGCCTGCCTCGAGCGCGAGCTCGCCCAGGCGAAGCGCCGTGAGCGGGGTCTGCTCGGCGGGCTTGAGCACCACCGAGCAGCCGGCGGCGAGCGCCGGGGCGATCTTCCAGGTCGCCATCAGCAGGGGGAAGTTCCAGGGGACGATCTGGGCGCAGACGCCGACGGGCTCGCGCAGCGTGTAGCAGAGGACGTCGCGCGCCGAGACCGGGATCGTCTCCCCCTCGATCTTTGTCGGCCAGCCGGCGTAGTAGCGGAGGTGGTTGACCGAGGCCGCGATGTCGCCCCTGGCCATCGCCAGCGGCTTGCCGTTGTCGAGTGACTCGAGCTCGGCCAGCTCCTCGCCGTTGGCCTTGAGCAGCTCTGCCAGGGCGTTGAGCAGCGCCGAGCGCTTGGCCGCGTGGACCTTGCGCAGCGGCCCGTCGAGCGCCTCGCGTGCCGCCTTGACCGCGCGGTCGGCGTCCTCGGGCCCGGCGTGGGCGACTTCGCAGATCACCTCGCCCGTCGAGGGGTCGATCGTCTCCAAGGTGCGGCCGTCCGCGGCCTCGCGCCGCTCGTCGCCGATCAGCAGCCGCTGCGTCCCGGAGCCGACGAAGCCCCGCGCAGCGGGTGAGAGCGCATCGAGGGTGGCGGTGGGCACCCGCCAAGAATAACTCCGCCGCCTCCTCCGCTTCGCGTCCGGGGGCGGCGGGCGAGGGCGCCGGCCTTACCCGGCAGGGTGGCTGTGGTCTACCGGGACTTCGTCCCTGGCCCGGGCCGCCTATGGGCAGGGTGGCTCTGTGGGCGTGGTGGTTGTGGTGGTGGTCGTGGTGGTTGTGGTGGTCGAGGTCTCGGTCGCGCTTGCCTCCGGATCGGGCTCGGCCGCGGGCGGGTCCTCGGCGGGAGGCTCGGGCTCGCAGGTGGGCTCCTGGCCCGGGTCGGTGACCTCGCCGGTGTCCACCGGCTCGGCGTCCGCCGGCACCTCCTGGCCGCTGGGCTGGCCGTCGGGCCCGGGGTCGCTCGCCCCGGTGCCCGAGCTGTCCTTGGCGACCAGGGCCGGCTCGCCGGAGGCGGGCAGCACGCCGTAGGCCGAGATGGTGACCGTGTAGGTGCCGTTGCCGGAGTAGTCGACGTAGAAGCTCTGCGACCCCGCGCCGACGTCGCCGAAGTCCACGACCGACCCGTCGGGCCGGGTGACCGTGGCGGTGTAGCGGGTTGCGCCCTCGAGCTGGTTCCAGCTGGCGTCGATCTGGCACACGACCGCGTCGCCGGCGATGCCGCAGCCGTCGAGCGAGGCGCTCACCGAGAGGCTGGGCGCGGTGGGCCCGCCGCCGCTGGTCAGCGCGAACGCCGGCAACGGCAGGGCGAGGGCCAGCAGGACGTAGAAGATGGTGCGCCGGCGCATCAGCCCTTGCCGCCCTTGGCCTTGGAGTCCTCGGCGCCTGCCGGGGTGAAGGTCCCATGGACGAGCTCGACGCCGTCCTCCGCCTGCTTGGAGGCGCCGGGCTGGAGCGTGGTCGCGAGGTAGTAGCGGTAGGGCCCGGCCGAGCGCAGCGTGACCTCGTAGGCGGGCGAGCCCTCGGGAGCGTCGGCGGCGAGCCGCACGACGGTCGCCTCCGCGGTGGGAGCGGCGACGCGCTCGACGACCTGGGCGCTGCCGGCCAACGAGCGCAGCTGTTGCAGCGAGCGAGCCTCGAAGGTGGGGAAGTCGAGCTTGGCGTCGCGCTCGACCCAAAGCGTCGCGTCGGCGTCGCCGTCGGCGGCCGCAGCGGCGAAGGTGGCGCCGCCGGAGGCATCCATCCGCTCCCAGCCATCGGGCAGTGCCAGCGAGAAGGTCGATTCGCGGACGAAGTCGGCCGAGCCGTCGGCCTTGGCGCCACCCTTGGCTGCGGCATCGGCCTCGAGCGGCGCCGTCGGCGAGGACACCGGGTCGTCGCTGTGGCCACGGCCCTGGATCACCACCAGGGCGGCGATCACCGCCAGCGCGCCGACGGCGATCGTGCCGTAGCGGCGGGCCGGGCTCGAGGGGTCGCGCAGCGGGCCGGGCAGCGACAGAGCCGGCAATCGCGGCAGCGACGGGAGGCGGCGCTGTGCCGTTGCGGCGGCGGCGGCCGGCGCCTCTGCAGCCACGGTGAGGGCTGCCGCGTCGGCGGCAACCGCGGGGCCCGCCCCGGGAACGGACTCGATCAGCTCCATCTCCTCGATCCGGTCGACCTCGAAGTCCCGGCCGCAGACGCGGCAGATGACCCGGTGCACGACGCCTGCGGCTAGAACCCTGGGCAGACGCACTCGCGTCTCGCCACCGCAGGCGTCGTGCACGGTTCGAACCACGCGAACCAATCCGCCCTGAGGCGGTTCCGGGAAGCCACCGTTCGCCGCCACCGCGCCGCGCGCGATGGGCGGCATCAGGGCTGACGTGGCGGCGCTATCGGGTACTGCGCACTCCACGTGCTACCCATCGGAGCCTGCCTGTGCGGACTTGAGCCACGCACCGCCCGAGCCGTAGAAAGCGCTTGTGCGAATCGGCTCTAGTCATCGGCCGATCGCAGGGCGATCGCGACGATCTCCCGCCAGTGAGGGGCCCGCGGCGATCCGCCGGCGCAGGATCCGCAGGTAGGAGTCGAAGGCCTCGCGGTAGGCGACGCCCTCGAAGATCGGCTCCCAGTTGGCCTTGCCGCCGCCCGCCCGGACCTGCGCCCACGCCTCTCGCACCCGCACCGGGTCATACAGCTCGGTCCAGGCGCCGTCGGAGGCGATCAGCGCTTCGATCGCCTCGGCGTCCTCGGGCGCCTCCCACATCCGCAGGCGCCTGACCTTGCGCATCGGGTCCTTGGTCGCCTTGAAGAAGGGGATCTCGGCCCACTCCGGAACCATGCTAGCGACCATCAGCCGGTGCAGCAGCGAGTCGATCCGCTCGGTTGGCCGCAGGGCGAACGCCGCCCGGATGAAGGCCGGGGTGCCGAAGATCGAGACGCGTTCGGCGTGCGCGGCGACGCCCGATCGGTTCGCGAAGCGGTCCACCATGTAGAACCACTCGAGCAGGATCGGCCCCTTGACCCCGTGGCGGCGGCCCTCGTCGAGCACCCGGTCCACCTCCGCGCGGGCGTCGGTGTAGGCCTCGGCGCTGGCGGCCCCGTGGTCCTTGGCGAACAGCCGCATCACCCGCTCGGAGATCGCCCGACGTCCCCGCCAGCGGATTCGCCTCAGCTCCGAGCGGTCCTTGTAGAAGTAGCCATGGGCGACGTCGCCGCCGTGTCCCGACAGCGTCGCGCTCTCCGGGCGTCCGCGGGGCAACGTCTGCTTGCCGCGCATCTTCTGCGGGTGGCGCATGCCGTCGTGGAGGAGGTGGACGTTGAGCGCTCGGTCGAGCAGCGGCCTGGTGTGGGCCTTGACCTTCGAGTCGTCGGCCTTGCGGATGTGGTGCTCCATCGGGCTCGGGGCGGCGGCGACCAGCTGACGAGCCGTGTCGGCCTCCCCGGGGGTGACGTCGGAGGTCTTGAAGCGGGCGTCGATCCCGGCCACCAGCACGGCGGCGGCGACGGTCCGCGAGTCGCGGCCTCCGGAGAGGTCGACGTCGGCGACGCCCGGCCAGACCCGCCCCGCGGCCTGGGCCTGGGTGATCGCCTGCTCGCAGGCGGCTCCCGTCAGCTCGCGGACGTCGTCGCGGCTGGAGTGCACCAGCGGCCCGATCGCGTCGGTCGCCGTCTCGCGAACGCCGGCGGCGTCGGCAACGATCACCGCCCCCGGCCCGACCTTGCGGACTCCCCGCAACAGGGTGGCGTCGCCGATCAGCCAGGTCGCGGCCGCCAGCATGCGCCACCCGCGCTCGTCGGGCTCCGGCTCGACGCCGGCGAACAGAAGCGGCGCCGCGGCGCGGTTCGACCACACCCGGCCGCCGTCGGAGCAAAGCTCGTACAGGCGCGCGGCGGCGAGCAGGTCGTTGACGATCACCAGTCGCTCGCGGGCCCGGTCTAGCACGCTGAGCACGAACGGGGCCGAGAGCGCCGCCGAGGCGCGCTCGGGGTCTGAGGCCAGCACCCGGCCGAGCGCGATCGGCGCCTCGGTGGGCCCCAGCGGGCCGACGATGCGCTCCCAGGCGGTCGGCACGTAGGCGGTGGCGACGGTGAGCTCTGCCTGGGTCTGAAAGTGCGGCCAGCGGCAGCGCGGCTCGGCGTCGCCGACGACCGCCACGCCGAGCTTGGGATCCAGGGTCGCCTCGGCGCGACTCTCATAGTCGATCAGCGTGTCGTAGTGGTCGCGGACGCGCCGCAGCCCCGCCTCGAGCGCGCCGCGGTCGGCGGGCGCCTCGAGCGCGTAGGCGATCCAGGTGGGGTCGATCTTCTCGGACACGGTGCCAAGGTAGCTTGGCTTACTAGGCTTCGCGGCGAATGGCCACCACCGAACAGAGCGCCACCTCCGGCGAGCAGGGCTCTGGCCCCGTGCACGGCGGGCGGCTGGCCGCTCGGGCGCTCAAGGCCCGCGGAGTCAGTCACCTGTTCACCCTCTCGGGTGGCCACCTGTTCTCGCTATATGACGGCTGCAGGGCGGAAGGGATCGAGGTCGTGGACGTCCGCCACGAGCAGTCGGCAGCCTTCGCCGCCGAGGGCTGGGCGAAGGCGACGCGCGAGGCCGGCGTCTGCGCGCTCACGGCCGGGCCCGGCGTGACCAACGGGATCAGCGCGATCGCCGCCGCCCGCTTCAACCGCTCGCCGCTGGTCGTCCTCGGTGGTCGCGCCGCCGAGGGGCGCTGGGGCACGGGCGCGCTCCAGGAGATCGATCACCTGCCGTTCGTCTCGCCGCTCACAAAGACCGCCGAGACCGTCAAGGCGACGGCCGAGATCCCGGCGGCGACCTGCGCCGCGATCGACGCTGCCCTGGCCCAGCCCACCGGCCCGACCTTCCTCGACTACCCGCTCGACGTCGTCTTCACCGAGGGCGAGGCCGACCCGCCGCCTCCACCCGGCTCCGCCGGCACCGATCCCGCCGAGGGCGCCGAGCGCGCCGCCGAGCTGCTGGCCGCGGCCGAGCGTCCCGTGATCATGGCCGGCACCGGCCTCTATTGGGCCCACGGCGAGGACGAGCTGCGGGTGCTGGCCGAGGCGCTCGGGGCGCCCACCTTCCTCAACGGCATGGGCAGGGGATGCCTGCCCGCCGACCACGAGCTCTGCCTCAGCCGAGCCCGCGGGCGCGGCCTCAAGGAGGCCGACGTCGCGATCGCGATCGGGCTGCCGCTCGACTTCCGGCTCGGCTTCGGCGGCAGCTTCGGGGCCCAGACCAAGCTGATCTGGCTCGACGAGGCTCCGAACGCGCTGACCGCCAACCGCGCGCCGGACGTCGAGCTGGTCGGAGCGATCGGTCCGACCATGGCAGCGATCCGCGAGGCGGCGGTCGCCGCCGGCGCTTCGCCGGGTCGCACCGGCGCCTGGGCCGAGGCGCTGCTAGAGACCGAGTCCGAGAAGCGGCAGGCCGAGCGCTCCGACTTCGACGACGACCGTGCGCCGTTGCACCCGATGCGGATCTACCGCGAACTTGGCGACATCCTCGACCGCGACGCGATCGTGATCGGCGACGGCGGCGACTTCGTCTCCTACGCGGGCCGCGTGATCGACACCTACGCGCCGGGGACGTGGATGGACCCCGGTCCCTTCGGCTGCCTCGGGGCCGGACCCGGCCAGGCGATCGGCGCCGCCTGTGCCCGCCCCGGCAAGCAGATCTGCCTGTTGCTCGGCGATGGCGCGTTCGGCTTCAGCGGCCTCGAGTTCGA
>JBKJZF010000253.1:0-7217 GCA_046715315.1 Solirubrobacterales bacterium
TCGCCCAGCAGCGCAACCTCTCGGTGAGCACTATTCGCACTCACCCCCACAACGTCTCCCGCAAGAGCGGCGCGGACGACCGCGCCCAGGCCGTCCTCCTCGCCCGCGACCGAGGTTGGATTTAGTCGATTAACGACGTGCGGAAGCCGATGGCGACCGCGTGGGCGCGGTCGCGGGCGTGGAGCCGGGCGAGCACCGCCTTGGTGTGGGTGCGGACCGTCTCGGCGCTGAGGCCGAGGCGCTTGGCGGTGTTCGAGGTGGAGTTGCCGTCGGCGATCATCTGCAGGATCTGGCGCTGGCGCTTGGTCAGGGCTGAGCGACGGCCGGAGGCGGCGTTCTGCGCGGCCGGATCGATGAAGCTCTCGGCGTCGGCGGCGGCGCTGACCGCGCGGTCGAGGGCTTCGGCGGGAGAGCTCTTGGCGACGTAGGCGGTCGCGCCCGCCTTCATCGCCTCGGTCGCCGCATGGTGCTCGGGCCGGGAGCCGTGAGCGACGATTCCGAGCGCGGGGCTGGCGTCGCGCAGGGCACGGATGACCTCGGTGCCGGCGGGCTCGGAGGAGTCGGCCGAGGAGCCGCGGCCGAGGTCGATGATCGCCACGTCGAACTCGCCCAGGTCGGTCAGCATCTGCAGGGCGTCCTGGCCGTTTATGGCCTCCTCGACGACGAAGCGCTCGGCCAGCAATCGGCGCACGCCGAGGCGTACCAAGGGATGGCTATCGACAACCAAGCATCGTCGTGCGTCACTCATTCACTCTGCCCCAGGCTTCGGAACCCAGGGCCCCGAAACACAGTGCCGACCGGTCTCAGCCGGTCGGTTGGGCCATCCTAGTCGCGGGCGCTTCGGGTCGCAGGCCGCCTGTCGCTAGGAGCGCAGTTTTTCTTCGATCGGCCGCCTCCGGTACAAACAGGGGGATGATCTCCGTCACCTCGAAGTCCCGCTACGCGGTCGTCGCCATGGCCGAGCTGGCCCGCTCGGGCGACCGGCCGGTGCCGATCGCCCAAGTCGCCGAGCGCCGCGGGATGCCCGTGCAGTTCCTCGAACAGCTCTTCTCGACCCTGCGCCGCGATGGCCTCCTGCACAGCCAGCGTGGGGTCAAGGGGGGCTACACGCTGGGCCGCGCACCCGAGCAGATCACCGTGCTCGAGGTGGTTCAGTCGCTCGACGGCCGTGTCGGCGAGGAGGCCAGTGAGGCCGGCGGCATCTGGGCCGAGGGCGTCGACGCGTTGCGTGAGGTCTTCCGCTCGACGACGATCGCCGACATCGCCCGCCGCGAGGCCGAGGACGCCGGCTCGCAGATGTACTACATCTAGAGGCCGCCCCGAGCGGGCGCGGCGGCGCTCAGGTCACCAGCGGACGGCGTCGGCCGGGATCATCCAGTCCTCGACCTCGCTGCCGCCGGGGACGCCGCGCTGGTTGCCCCCGCGCCTCGGGTGGGCGACGACCTCGCCGTCGATCTTTTCGAGGCCCTGGAGGGCGAGCGTTCGCGCTTCGGCCTTTCCCGCCCCTGCCTTGCGGAGCTTGGCGATCACGCGGTCGTGCTTGACCGTGCGCAGCGGCCGCGGGCGGGTGACCTCCGCCTCGGTCACGTTGCCGGGGTCGGTGAGAAGCTGGATCGCATCGTCGACGTCGGGCATGCGGGAAGGGTAGGGCCCCGGCCCGGACGGTAGTTTGGGCGGGATGGCGGCCGAGCCGGACACCCTTCGGATCGCCCCCGAGTCGTCGGCGGCGGTGGGGAACACGCCCCTGGTCGCCCTGCGCAGGCTCGGAGACGGGCTCGGCGGCGAGGTCGTGGCCAAGCTCGAGTACCTCAACCCCGGGGGCTCGGTCAAGGATCGGATCGGCGTTGCGAAGCTCGACGCCGCGGAGGCCGACGGGCTGATCGAGCGGGGCAAGTCGGTGATCGTCGAGCCGACCAGCGGCAACACCGGCATCGCCCTGGGGATGGTCTGCGCCGCCCGCGGCTACGAGCTCGTGCTGACCCTGCCCCAGGGGATGAGCCGCGAGCGAACCAAGCTGCTGCGCGCCTACGGGGCCGAGGTCCACGAGACCCCGTCGCTCGGGGGCATGGGGGAGTCGATCGACCTCGCCCGGGAGATCGTCCGCCAGCGCAAGGGCTTCATGCCGCAGCAGTTCTCGAACCCCGCGAATCCGGAGGTCCATCGACGGACGACGGCCGAGGAGATCTGGCGCGACCTCGAGGGCGAGGTCGACGCGCTCGTTTGCGGCGTCGGCACGGGGGGGACGATTACCGGGGTCGGGCAGGTGCTGAAGGAGCGCCGGCCCGACTTCCAGGTGTTCGCGGTCGAGCCCACCACCTCGGCGGTCCTCTCCGGCGGCGCGGCGGGGCCGCACAAGATTCAGGGGATCGGCGCGGGCTTCGTGCCGGAGATCCTCGACCGCTCGGTGATCGACGAGGTGATCAAGGTCGACGACGAGCACGCGCTCGAGACCGCGCGCCAGGCGGCGATTCGGGAGGGGCTGTTCGTCGGGATCTCGGCCGGCGCGGCGATCAGCGCCTCCCTGGAGGTGGCGGCGCGGCCAGAGATGCGCGGCAAGCGCATCGTCACGATCGCCTGCGACGGGGGAGAGCGCTACATCTCGCTCCCGTTCTTCACTCCCTAGGCTTTGAGCATGTTCGGACTCGGCACGCTCGGGCGGGTGGTCCACGAGATCGGCTGTGATGTCGCAGCCGCGCGTGACCGCGACCCCGCGGCACGGGGCGTCGGGACCGTCGAGATCCTCACCACCTGGCCCGGCGTGCAGGCGCTCCTGGCCCACCGCGTCTCGCATGCCCTGCTCGACGCGGGCGTGCCGCTGGCGCCCCGGACGATCGCCTTCGCCGCCCGCGCGGTCACCGGCGTCGAGATCCATCCTGCGGCGCGAATCGGCGACGACTTCTTCATCGACCACGGGGCCGGGGTCGTGATCGGCGAGACGGCCGAGATCGGCGATCGCGTCACCCTCTTCCAGGGCGTCACCCTGGGCGGCACCGGCTTTGCCAGGGGAAAGCGCCACCCGACGGTCGAGGACGACGTCACGATCGGCTCCGGCGCAAAGCTGCTGGGGCCGGTGAACGTCGGCCACGGCGCCAAGGTGGGCGCCAACACGGTCGTGATCGAGGACGTCCCCTCGCGGTCGACGGTGGTCGGAAACCCCGGGCACCCGGTCCGCGTCGAGGGCCGCAAGGTCGAGGGGCCGGACGTCGACTGGATCCACCTTCCCGACCCGGTCGCCGACGCGATCAAGCAGCTCTCGGAGCGGATCGTCGAGCTCGAGGGCCGTCTCGCCGAGCTCGACGGCAAGCCGGCGGCGGGTGAGGTCAGGGAGCTGCACCCGCGCCACGGACCCTCCTCGGCGGGGGGCTGAGCAGGCCCCGATTCGCCGCGGCCGCCTCTATCCTCGGAGGGTGGCCACGGAGACCGCTCACGGCCGTTCGCTGACGCCTGGCGCAACCCAGGTCGAGCGGCTGCTGGCCGAGCTCAACCCGCCTCAGCGAGAGGCCGTCGAGCACGGTCAGGGCCCGCTGCTGATGCTGGCCGGAGCGGGCTCGGGCAAGACCCGCGCGCTGACCCACCGCATCGCCTACCTCCTCGCCACCGGCCAGGCTCGCCCCTCAGAGATCCTCGCGATCACCTTCACCAACAAGGCGGCGACCGAGATGCGCGAGCGGGTCGAGCAGCTCGTCGGCGGGGTCTCGCGGCTGATGTGGGTGATGACCTTCCACTCGGCGTGCGCGCGCATCCTCCGCTCCGACGCCGAGCGCCTCGGCTACAAGCGGGCCTTCACGAGCTACGACCAGTCGGACTCGCTGCGGAGGGTCAAGCGCTGCATGGCGGAATTCGACGTCGATCCCAAGCGCTTCGCCCCCCGGGCCGTGCAGGGCCAGATCTCGGGCGCCAAGAACCGCCTGCTCGACGCCGAGGCCTACCGCCAGGAGCAGGGCTCGTACTTCGAGGAGACCGTCGCCGACGTCTTCGGCCTCTACGAGAAGCGCATGCACGAGGCCAACGCGATGGACTTCGACGACCTGCTGGTGCGTGTGGTCGATCTCCTCGAGCTGTTCGAAGACGTTCGCGACCGCTACCAGCGCGCCTTCCGCTGGGTGCTCGTGGACGAGTATCAGGACACCAACAAGGCCCAATACCGGATGCTGCAGCTGCTCGCCTCAGAGCAGCGAAATTTGACCGTTGTCGGAGACGATTCTCAGAGCATCTATTCGTTCAGGAGCGCGGACATCCGCAACATCCTCGACTTCGAGCGCGACTATCCCGACGCCTCGGTTGTCAAGCTCGAGCAGAACTACCGCTCCACCGGCACCATCCTCGACGCCGCCAACGCGGTCATCGCCAACAACCGCGAGCAGAAGCCGAAGCGCCTTTGGACCGACGCCGGCCGTGGCGACCCGGTCCAGGTCGCCGAGCTCGAGGACGAGCACGCCGAGGCCCGCTACGTCGCCGCCGAGGTCAACCGCCTGTGCACCGAGGAGGGGATCGCCCGCGACGAGGTTGCGGTCTTCTACCGAGTCAACGCGCAGAGCCGGGTGCTCGAGGACACGCTGGTGCGCTTCGAGCTTCCCTACCAGGTGATCGGCGGCACCAAGTTCTACGACCGCGCCGAGATCAAGGACGCTGTCGCCTACCTGTCCCTGCTCTCGAATCCCGCCGACGCCGTCTCCTTCTCGCGGATCGTGAACTCGCCGCGGCGGGGGATCGGACAGCAGACCCAGGCGCGGCTGCTGTCGCACGCGAACACGACCGGGACCGACATCTGGGACGTGATCCGCGAAGTCGAGCGGGTGCCCGCGCTGGGCTCCGCCGGCAAGCGCTCGGTCCGCCGCTTCGCCGACACGATGGTCGCCCTGCGCGACCGCGCCGACGGGGACAGCGTCGCCGAGCTCGTCGACGCCGTCCTCCGCGAGAGCGGCTATCTCGAGGCGCTCGAGGCTGAGCGCACGATCGAGGCCGAGGGCCGCGTCGAGAACCTGCTCGAGCTGGTCGGCGTCGCCGGGGAGTTCGACGCCAACCGCGAGGTCGAGGGCCCCAGCGACATCCGCCCCGTGGACGAGTTCCTCGCCCAGATCTCGCTGCTGTCCGACCAGGACTCGCTGCGCGACGGCGACAGCCTGATCACGCTGATGACGCTGCACAACGCGAAGGGCCTCGAGTACGAGTCCGTGTTCGTGATCGGGTGCGAGGAGGGGGTCTTCCCGCACTCGCGCTCGGTCGAGGAGGGGAACCTCGAGGAGGAGCGGCGCCTGTGCTACGTCGGGCTGACCCGGGCCAAGCAGCGGCTCTACCTCACCTGCGCGCGCCGGCGCAACCTCTACGGCGGCCACGGCCACAACCTGCCCTCTCGCTTCCTCGCCGAGCTGCCGGAGAACCTGATCGAGCGTCAGGTCAGCGCTCCGCGCACCGGTTGGTCGCAGGGCGGGCGCCAGTCCCTCGGCGGCAGCTTCGGCCCCGGCGGCCTCGACCCGGCCGCCTCGCTGCGCAAGGACCCGAGCCCGTCGCTGGTCTCCTTCAACACCGGTGACGACGTCGTCCACGCCTCCTTCGGCGAGGGCGTCGTCACCTCGGTCGAGCCGGGCTCGGTCGTCGTCGTCCGCTTCGCCGGCGACGGTGCCGAGCGCAAGCTGATGGCCGACTACGCCCCGCTGCGCAAGGCGAGCTGAGGTGTCCGCCACGGTCATCGACGGCAAGGCCGTCGCCGCCGAGATGCGCGCCCGGGTGGCCTCCGGCGTCGCGACCTTCGCCGCCGAGCGCGGCCGCAAGCCGGGGCTTGCCACGGTGCTGGTCGGCGACGATCCCGCCTCGCACGTCTACGTCGGCTCGAAGCGCAAGCTCACCGAGGAAGCAGGGATGGCGTCTTTCCACCACGGCCTCGGGGTCGAGACCTCGCAGGCGGAGCTGGTGGCGCTGGTCGACGAGCTTGGGGCCGACGACGCCGTCGACGGCATCCTGGTGCAGCTGCCGCTGCCCGAAGGGCTCGACCAGGACGAGGTGATCGCGCGCATCGATCCCGCCAAGGACGCCGACGGCCTGACCGCCGTCAGCGCCGGCCTGCTGGCGCAGGGGCGGCCCGGCCTGACCCCGTGCACGCCGATGGGCGTGGTCGAGCTGTTGCGCGCCGCCGGCACCCCGATCGAGGGCGCGGAGGCGGCGATCGTGGGGCGATCGATCCTCGTCGGCCGCCCCCTCGCGAGCCTGCTGGTCGGCGCCGACGCCACCGTGACCATCTGCCATTCGCGGACCCGCGATCTCGCCGGGGTCCTCGGCCGGGCGGACATCCTCGTCGCCGCCGCGGGCTCTCCGGGCCTGGTCACGGCCGAGATGGTCAAGCCCGGCGCGACCGTGATCGACGTCGGCACGAACCGCACCGCCGCGGGCCTCGTCGGCGACGTCGACTTCGACGCGGTCGCCGAGGTGGCGGGCGCGATCACGCCCGTTCCCGGCGGGGTCGGTCCGATGACGATCGCGATGCTGCTCGTCAACACCCTGCGCGCCGCCGAGGCCCGTGCATCCGACGGGTCGCCGGAGTAGGCTGCGCCCACGCTCCGCGGGACCGAAAACCCCAGATACAAGAGGGATCGGCCGCCGCGGGCAGAAAAGGTTCCGTATTCGAGTCCCTATCCCGAACGGGGGAGAGTAAATGGACGCAAGCAGGCTTAATACAGGAGAGAAGATCGCCGGAGTCTCCGGCGTGCTGCTCCTGATCATCATGTTCGCCTTCGACTGGTTCACGATCGACGTCGGCGGCGGTTTCGCCGACATCAGCGTGGGCGGAAACGCGTGGGACACGATGGAGTTCATCCGCTTCATCGTCTTCCTCACGGCTCTGTCCGGAATCGCGCTGGCAGTGATCGCGGCCTCGCAGTCGTCGATCGACCTGCCGGTCGCAATGAGCGCGGTCACCGCAGGGATTGGGATCCTGGCGGTCGTGCTGATCGCCTTCCGGATCCTGAGCCCGCCCGATGGCGGCGCCGGCGACCTCGTCGACGTCGGCCGCGGGATCGGCGTGTTCCTGGGGTTGATCGCAGCCGGTGGAGTCGCCTACGGCGGCTGGGCGGCGATGCAGGAAGAGGGCAGCTCGATGAGCGGCCCGGCCGATCGTGTCGGCGGCGGCGACGCTCCGCCCCCACCGCCCCCGCCCTCGGGCGCCCCCCCCGGGGGCCCGACCGTCTAGTAGTCGACTCCGGGGGTACCGCCCCGGGGAGGAG
>JBKJZF010000254.1:0-4343 GCA_046715315.1 Solirubrobacterales bacterium
GCACCAAGGAGTGGACCGATCCGTCGACCCGCGCCAAGACCTCGCGCCCGTTCTACGACGGCCTGATCTTCCACCGGGTGATCCCCGACTTCATGATCCAGGGCGGCTGCCCGGAAGGCACCGGCACCGGCGGGCCCGGGTACACCTTCGAGGACGAGTTCAACCCCAACAAGGTGGTCCGGGGCGCGCTGGCGATGGCCAACTCCGGCCCCGATACCAACGGCTCGCAGTTCTTCATCGTCACCACCACCGAGGCGCCCTGGCTGGACGGGAAGCACACCGTCTTCGGCCGCGTCTCCGACGGCATGGACTCGGTCGACGCGATCGAGTCAACGCCCACCGGCGGCGGCGACTCCCCGGTGGAGCCGCAGCTGATCGAGCGGATCGAGCTCGACGCCCAGCCCGACGCCTGACGCACGGGCCTGACCGCTAGATGGTGTTCGCGGAGGCCGCGGCGACCGGCGACCGGGCCTCGGCGAAGCTGACCAGGCGGCCCCGATCCTCGTCCCAGAGCTTGAGGCGGACCGAGCGGATGCCGTCCCGGAAGCCGAGGATCGGGACGTCGTGGAAGATCTCGTTGTCGTCGTGGGCGCGCTGGAGGTTGTAGTTCGGGATCCGGGCGTTGAGATGGTGGACGTGGTGGAGGCCGATGCTGCCCGTGAAGAACTGCAGCACCTTCGGCAGCCGCAGGTAGGAGCTCCCGCGCAGCGCGGCGTCGGCGTAGGTCCAGCCGTCCGAGTTCTCCCAGTAGACGTCCTCGAACTGATGCTGGACGTAGAACAGCCAGACGCCGGCGGTCCCGGCCATGATCACGGTCGGGGCCTGCACCAGCAGGAAGTCCTGCCAGCCGACCAGCAGGCAGAGCCCGCCGATCATGGCCGCGACGGCGATGTCGGTGAAGATCACGCTGCGCTTCTGGGCCTTGGTGGCGGTGCTCCCGTAGAAGCGCGGCATCACCACCAGCGAGTAGATCGGGCCGATCCCGAACATCACCAGCGGGTGGCGGAAGAGCCAGTAGCCGAGGCGACCGCGCCAGCCCTTGGCCCGGTACTCGGCGGCGGTCAGCGTCGGCACGTCGCCCTGCCCGCGGCGGTCGAGGTTACCGGCGGAGCCGTGGTGCGCCCAGTGGTCGTGGCGCCAGTTCTCGTACGGCTGCAGCACGAGGAGCCCGCAGAAGATGCCTACCCACCTGTTGGCGGTGCGATTGGGCAGAAACGACCCGTGGGTGCAGTCGTGGAAGAGGATGAAAGTGCGCAGCAGGAAGCCGGCCGCGGGCACGGAGATCGCCAGGACCAGCCAGTAGGAGTAGTCGACGAGCATGTACATCGCCACCGACAGCGCCAGGTAGGGAACCACCGAGGTTGCGATGTCGAGCACGCTGCGGCCCCAGCGCGGGTTCGCGTAGGGCTCGAGGTCGGTCGCCCACTGCGGGCGCTCGCGCCGCGGCTTGGCGGTCGGTGCGGGGGGATCTTGGGTTGCCAGTGCGCTCATATGAGGAGGAGGCCTTGGAGAGGCCGGGACCGGGAATCCTAGAGCCTTTGGGGGCGTCTGTGGGGAGGAGATTCGGGTTCCCTAACAATTTTGGGGGAGACACCTAGCCCAATTGCGGGATATGACGCGCGACATGGGCCGCCAACGTGCTCCGCACCCACCTCTGCGTCTCGGCGTCGGCGATCCGGTAGCGCCCGAGCAGCATCGCCTGGTCGGTCAGCGGCAGGCCCGCGATCTCCCAGCTCACCGCCAGACGCTCGAACAGCAGCTCCTCCCGGCGCCGCCAGGCGTCATCGGCCGTGGTCGCCGCGCTTGCGGGGGACTCGCGCAGCTTGGCGATCGTGCCGGAGCTGAGCGATTTGCGCAGCCGCAGGACGTTGCCTTCGGCGTCGGCGTAGTCCACCGTCTCCGCGGGGCCCCGGCGGCGCCGGCGCTTGCTGCGCTTGGCCATCCGGGCAGTCTTCCAGCCGCGCGCGCACGCCGGCGCCCGGGAGAGGGCGCCGGGGCCTGCCATACTCGACCGCGAGGTTGCGCATTGGGAGGGAGCTCGAGCTTGGCAACACGCGCACGCGCACGGTGGGGCCACCGACGCCGGTCCCACCGATGCCTTCCGTCACGAGGCGATCTTCTACTCCTGCGAGGTCCGTGACGGAGGCCAGATCCACGATCTGCTCGCCGGCCGTGTCCGACCCGGCACCGAGGAGATCGGCGGCCGCGAGCTGTGGCTCGTGAACCACCTCTGCGACCTGGTCCAGATCCGCTCGTCGGCCGGCGGCCCCGTGGTGCGTCTGCACCTGGCGCTGGCGGCCTGAGGCCCCCGCAGCCGCCCGCCTTGGCCTCCCCGCTTCTCGCCGTCGACACCCCGTCGATGCTCTACCGGGCCTTCTACGCCCTGCCCGACTCGATCAAGGGCGCCGACGGCGAGCCCGTCAACGCGCTGTTGGGCGCCGCCAACCTGATCCTGCGGGAGCTCGACCGGCACGACCCGCGAGCCGTCGTCCTCTGCTTCGGCCCCGACGCCGCCGCCTACCGCGTCGAGCTGTTCGACGGCTACCACGCCGAGCGCCCCCCGATGCCCGACGGGCTGGTCGGACAGTGGGCCGAGGCGTGTCCCTTCTTCGAGTCGTTCGGCTGGACCGTGGCCGGCCACGAATCGCTCGAGGCCGACGACCTGCTGGGGTCCTACGCGCAACGGGAGAGCGAGGCCGGCGGCCGCGCCCTGCTCCTCACCGGCGACCGCGACATGTTCCAGTGCGCGAGCGACGACGTCAACATCCTCTACGTGCGCACGGGCCCGAGCGGGGCCGAGATGATCGGGCCGAAGCAGGTCGAGGACCGATACGGCATTCCGCCGGCGCTGGTCCCCGACTTCATCGCCCTGCGCGGCGACCCCTCGGACGGGATCCCGGGCGCCAAGGGCGTTGGCCCGAAGACCGCCGCCGAGCTGCTGCGCCGCCACGGCTCGCTGGAGGCGATCCTCGACAACGCGATCTCCGAGCGCCGCCCGGCGCTGCGCGCCACCCTGCTCGGCTGCGGCGACCAGCTGCTCGCCTTCAAGGACATCGCCCCCCTCCGCGACGCCGGCGTCGAACGCCCACCGGACCGCGCCACCAACTGGAAGGCGGCGGCGGAGGCCTCCCGCGAGCGCGGCATGAACCGCCTCGCCGAGCGGCTGGAGCAGGCGGGTTAGATGGTTGATTCCATGCCCACGCGTGCGCGGGGGCGTGGGGTCACCCATCTAGGCGGGCTTGACCCGGAACCCGTTGGGAGTGTTGCGGCGCGTGAACGTCGCGGTGCGCACCTGCAGGCGCCACCTGCCGGGCAGGTTCCCGCTGGTGTCCTGGAGGAAGCGGGCGAAGAGCTTCGACGCCTTGGCGCAGTCCGGGTTGGCGTTGGTCAGGATCGTGATCCTGTAGGGCCCCGCCGGCAGCTTCAGCTTGCCGATCCTGTCCTTGTGCTCGACCTGGAAGGTGCCCGGGCAGCGCTGGCAGTTGCCGGCCGGGTGATGGCCGCCGTTGCCGCTGCGCCCGCCCTTTGCCACCCGGAAGCCGACGTCGGTGTTGCCGCGCCGGAACTCCTTCTGGGCGGCGATCACCTTCCAGCGACCCGGGAGATTGCCGTCGAAGTCCTCGAGGAACTTCGTCAACAGCCGCGAGGCCTTGGCGCAGCCGAGGGCCTGGTCGTCGAGCAGGGTGATCGTGTAGTGGCCCGCGCGCAGCTTCAGCTTGCCGATGTGATCGTTGTGAAGGACGTGGAAGGTGTTCGGGCAGTCCGATTCCGCCGCCTGCGCGGTCGAGCCGCCGGTGGAGACAAGCGCCACGAGTCCGGCCAGCGCCGCCACGGCTCCGATCAGCTTCAGCGGGCTGCGTCGTGCGCTTGCGTTCACGGAACTCCCTTTCCGATCGGTGGCACCTCTCACCTTGCGGCCAGTGTAGGACAGAGCTCGCCCTCTGCACCGTGTAGCGTCACAAGCGTGGACTTCCGCTCCAGACTCAAGCGGGCCAGCCGGGTGATCGGCGGCGAGCCCCATGCCGACGGCGAGGCCGAGCTTCACCTCGGCGACGCGAGCTTCGACGACTGGGACGTCGTCCGCGACTTCGCCGATCTCGAGACCGCGAGGGCCTTCCACCAGAACCTGCTCGAGCGCGGGCAGGCGTGCGAGTTGACGGCGGACTGGCCCCTCGACGAGTTCGGCCACGGCGACGTCGCGCTGCGGGTGCCGCCGGGACAGGGCGCCGCCGCCGAAGAGCTGCTCGACGACCCCTCCTAGCCGAGCTGATGCCAGACGGCCCCGAGTCCAACCCGACGCGCGGGCGCGCCGCCCGGACCGCGCGACTCGCGCGGGTGGCCGG
>JBKJZF010000255.1:0-3611 GCA_046715315.1 Solirubrobacterales bacterium
CCATACAACATGGAAGTGGCAGACGAGACCGGGGGTAGTTGGGCGGCGATCTCGGAGTAGCGACCGACAACCGAGACTGGGATCCCGCTTATCTATGCGCGATCCGGGTTTCGCAGAGCCATCCTAGGATGGGAGTGGGGATTACTAAATGGCTCTATCTACCCACCTTGGGCTGGGAGGCGGTCCGCAGGCGCGCCGGCGCCTCCGACGTCGCCGAGCTTGCCGGCACACCCCTGTTGGAGAGCCAGGATCCGAAGCTCGTCCCGCTCGAGACCCTCGCCGGTCGCAACCATTTCAACTTCCCCGCGACCGAGGAACCGCCCTGGCGCTGGCGGGTCGAGCCGTCCTACGGCTGAGCGACGGCCTACCAGACCGCGTCGTGGAACTCCATCACGCCGAGGGCGCTCTCCAGCTCGATGCCGCCTGGAAGCGTGCCGCTGAACGAGCCGAACGGCTGCCGGTAGGTGTAGCGGACGAACAGCCGCTTCTCCTCCTTGGAGCGCTCGAACTCCTTGTCGAAGCGCAGGCGGGCGCCGTCGTCGAAGTCGATCGCCTCGAGCCCGTCGAAGCTCACGGGCCCCGGCTCGGTGGGCTCGCCATCGATCCAGATCGCGCGCTCCGAGCGCTCGGGCGGATCGTTGACGCCGCTGACGAGGTTCCACCCGACCGAGCGCCCGTCGCTGGTCCGGCCGACGCCAGTGGACCAGGTCCAGACGGTGTGGCGGGGGTGGTATCCCGCCGACTCGTCCTCCATGCCTCGCGCCTCGACCCTCCAGCGGCGGTCGCCGATCCGCACGTCGCACTCGACCGGGACGTCGGCACGCTTGCGCGTCCACACGTACTGGCCCTCGTCGGTGGGGCAGACCGACTCGACCCAGCGGCCGCCCCCAAAGCGCAGGAACGCCCGGGCGTCGTCGGGCCCGCGCACGGCTGAGTCGATCCGCACCAGCGAGCCCTCGTCGGGCGCGTAGTCGAGGACGCCGAGGTCTCCGAGCTCGGCGACGACCTCCTCGCCGCCGAGATGCTCGCTCCAGACGTCCCCGCGGGCGCCGGGCAGCAGGATCCGCGTGCGCTCCCACATCTCGCCGCTCTCGCGGTCGCAGACCACCCAGAAGTTCTGCGCCAGCGGCCCGACGTGGACCCTCGCCGCACATACCAGGAGCTCCTCGCCGAAGGCGGCGACGTAGCGCCAGCGCTTTCGCATCCGGCCGCCTCGGCGCAACGGCATCTTGGAGGGCGGCAGCGGCAGGTCCTCGGGCCGGCCCTCCCCGGGCCCGCGCCAGGGAAGCGTCGCGATGGCGGGGTCTGCGGGCACGGCGGTCACTCGATCTTCGCGATCGGGTCGCCGGCGTTGACCGATCCGCCCTCGCTGACCGCGAGCTGGGTCACCTTGCCGGCCACGTGGGCGGTGATCTCGTTCTCCATCTTCATCGCCTCGATCACGCAGACCAGGGCGCCTTCGGCGACCTCCTGGCCCTTCTCGACGGCGACCTTGAGCACGGTTCCCTGGAGGGGCGAGGCGAGCATCGGCCCGCCCGAGCTGCCACCCGAGCCCCCGGACCGCTTGCGCCTGGGCGGTCGCCGGGGGTCGGCGGCCGTCGCCGTCGCCGCCGGCGCGGCGGCGCCGATCACCTTCACCGTGTGCAGGCGCCCGTCGACCTCGACCTCGTAGGTGCGCTCCAACACCTCCGATGGCTGCTCCGCTTCGCGTCCGCTGCCATCGGGTTTGGGCCCCGGCGTGGTGGGCTCCTTGGGCGTCGTTCCCTTGAGCCATTTCTTGTCTTCGGTCAGGTCGCGGCAGGTCTCGCCCTTGGCCCACTGCTCGGTGGCGAGCAGCGCCGTGTGGAAGGGGATCAGCGTTGTCAGCGGCTCGATCCGGTATTCGCCGAGGGCGCGGAGCATGCGCGCGGTCGCCCGCTCGCGGTCGACGTCCCAGGTGATCACCTTGGCGACCATCGGGTCGTAGAGGGGCGTCACCTCGGAGCCCGCCTCGAGGCCGGAGTCGACGCGGACGCCCGGCCCGGCCGGCTCGACGTAGCTGTCGATCCTCCCCGGGGCCGGGGCGAAGTTCTTGTGCGCCGCCTCGGCGTTGATCCGGCACTCGATCGCGTGCCCGCGCAGCGCCACCCCGTCCTGGGCGACCGAGAGCTGCTCGCCGGCGGCCACCCGCACCTGCTCGCGGACGATGTCGATCCCGGTGACCATCTCGGTCACGCAGTGCTCGACCTGGACGCGGGTGTTCATCTCCAGGAAGAAGTAGTCGGAGCCGACCTGCATCCCCTCGACGGTGCCGGCGCCGCGGTAGTCGACGGCCGCGGCGGCCTCGGTGGCGATCTTGCCGATGCGCTCGCGCATCTCGGCGTCGACGTGGGGGGCCGGCGCCTCCTCGATCAGCTTCTGATGGCGGCGCTGGACCGAGCAGTCGCGCTCGCCCAGGTGGACGACGTTGCCATCGGAGTCGGCCAGGACCTGGACCTCGACGTGGCGCGGGTCCTCGAGGTAGCGCTCGAGGTAGACGGTGGCGTCGGAGAAGAACTTCTCACCCTCGCGGGCGGCGCCCTCGAAGGCGGGGGCGAGCTCGTCCGCGTAGAGCCCCACGCGGAAGCCCTTGCCGCCGCCGCCGCCGGCCGCCTTGCAGGCGACCGGGTAGCCGATCTCCTTCGCCGTCTTGGTCGCAGCCTTGATGTCCGGCGAGGCCTCGGTCGCGCCGGGGACGATCGGGACTCCGGCCTCGGCCATGATCTCCCGCGCCCGGGTCTTCGACCCCATCGCCTCGATCGCGCTCGCCGGCGGTCCGATGAAGACGACGCCGGCCTGCTCGCAGGCGGTGGCGAAGGCGGCGTTCTCGGCGAGGAAGCCGTAGCCGGGGTGAATCGCCTCGGCTCCCGACTCCTTCGCGACCTCGAGGATGCGCTCGATCGAGAGGTAGCTCTCCGCCGGCACGGGTGGGCCCAGCAAGAATGCCTCGTCCGCCATGCGGACATGGGGCGTCGAGCGATCCGCCTCGGAGTAGACCGCTACCGAGGAGATCCCCATCTCCCTCAGCGTGCGCATCACACGGACCGCGATCTCGCCGCGGTTGGCGACCAGGACCTTCTCGAACACGCGCGAGAGCCTATCTACGCGATCGGGTCAAGCCGCGCGCAGGTGAGCCACGCCCTCGCCCATCCAGATCACCTGGTCGCGGTCGGGGCCGACGCCCACCAGGCGGATCGGAACCCCGGCTCCGTCGGAGATGAAGCGCAGGTAGTCGCGGGCCGCCGCGGGCAGCTCGGCCTCCGAGCGCGCCTCGCCGATCTCCTCGTCGAAGCCGGGCAGCTCCTCGTATTCGGCCGTCGCCGTGTGGACGATCGACTGGTGCCAGGGAAACTCGTTCAGCACCGCCCCCTCGGAGCTGCGATAGCGCACGGCGACGCGCAGCGGATGCGTGCCGGCGAGCACGTCGAGCTTGGTGATCGTCAGCGCCGACATCGTGTTCAGCCGGACCGCGTAGCGCAGCGCGACCAGATCGAGCCACCCGACCCGGCGGTCGCGACCGGTGGTGGTGCCGCGCTCGCCCCCGCGCTCGCGAAGCCGCGCGCCGAGCTCGTCGTCGAGCTCGGTCGGGAAGG
>JBKJZF010000256.1:0-2959 GCA_046715315.1 Solirubrobacterales bacterium
GTCTCAGCGGACAAGCTGCACGTCGACGCCGACGTCGACCTCGCGCCAGGCGCGGTCGGCGGTAAGCGCGGGGATCCCGAGGTCGCGGGCGAGGGCGAGGCAGGCGCGGTCGGCCAGCGAGAGGCCCGCCTCGCGGGTCGCTGTGCGCATCGCCGCCGCGGCCTCGGCTTGCCCGCTGCTCAGGGGAACGAGGGCGACGCCCAGCCGCTCGATCTGGTCGCGCCGCTGGTGGATGGGGAGCCCCAGCGAGGCAAGCACCTCAAGGACCTCGGCCCAGTTGACGGTCGAGAGCGCCGCTCCGCCCGCCACCTCGCTCACCGCGTCCGCGCCCGGCTCGTCCTTGATCAGGGCGATCAGCGCTGACGCGTCGAGGACCGCCGCTGCTTGCGCGGCTTCACCCATGCCTCGAGCTCCCTCTCCTCGCGTGCGGCGGTGTGGCGGCGCTCGGCGATCAGCTCGTCGACGAGGTTGCGGTCGCCCGCCGCGGCTTTGACCTCCGCCTGGATCGAGCGCAGGAGGTTCGCGCGGCTCTCGATCACCACACGCCCGTGCTCGACCCCCAGGGTCAGCTCGTCACCCACCGCGAGGCCGAGCTCCCGCCGGATCGCCGCCGGGATCACGATCCGCCCGTTGGCGCTCATCTTGGCCTTCCCGATTGCCATCTCCATGAAGAGAATGTCATCCTAGAACAAATGTGTCAAGTCAAGACTCAGATGTCATACGTGGCCGCCACAATCAGGCCTGTATCCTCGCCCGCTGATGGCGAAGAAGGTCCTAACCCTGATCAAGCTGCAGATCCCGGCGGGCGCCGCCAACCCGGCGCCGCCGGTCGGCCCGGCGCTGGGCCAGCACGGCGTCAACATCATGGAGTTCTGCAAGGCGTTCAACGCCCGCACCCAGCAGGACGCCGGCACGATCATCCCGGTCGAGATCACGGTCTACGAGGACCGCTCCTTTGACTTCATCACCAAGACCCCCCCTGCCGCCGTCCTGATCAAGGAGGCGATCGGGATCGAGAAGGGCTCCGGCGAGCCCCATATGGACAAGGTGGGGACGATCAGCGCCGCGCAGGTCCGCCAGATCGCCGAGCGCAAGATGCCCGACCTGAACGCCAACGACCTCGATGCGGCGTCCCGGATCATCGCCGGCACCGCCCGCTCGATGGGCGTGGTCGTCGAGGGGCAGGAGGGCTGATGGCGCGGGGCAAGCGTTACGCCAACGCCTACGACAAGGTGGACCGCGACCAGCGATACCAGCCCGCCGAGGCGGTCTCGCTGCTGAAGGAGGCGGCGTCGGCCAAGTTCGACGAGTCGGTCGAGGTCCACATGAAGCTCGGCCTCAACGTCCGCCATGCGGAGGAGCAGCTGCGCGGCACCCTCGCCCTTCCCAACGGTCTCGGCAAGGACGTCTCGATCGTCGTCTTCGCCGAGGGCGACGCCGCCCGCGCCGCCCAGGAGGCCGGCGCCGATCAGGTCGGCGCCAAGGATCTCGCCGAGCGTGTCGAGGAGGGCTGGACGGACTTCGACGTCGCGATCTCGACCCCGGCGCTGATGGGCCCGATCGTCTCCAAGCTCGGACGCGTGCTCGGCCCGCAGGGCAAGATGCCGAACCCGAAGGTGGGGACCGTCACCGACGATGTCGCCAAGGCGGTGGAGGAGGCGAAGTCCGGCAAGATCGAGTACCGGACCGACCGCGAGGCCAACGTCCACCTGGTGATCGGCAAGGCGAGCTTCGAGGAGCGGGCGCTGCTGGAGAACTACGCCGCGGTGGTCGACGAGATCGTCCGCGCCAAGCCCGCAGCCGCCAAGGGCCGCTACATCCACTCGATCACGCTGACCTCGGCCATGGGGCCGGGAATCCCGGTCGACGCCGGCCGCACGCGCGAGTCGGAGATCCTCGGCGAGCGCGGCGACGCCACGGAGGCCGAAGCGCCGCCCGCCGACGACGGCGCCGAGGCCGAGCCCGTCGGCGCCGAGAGCTAACGCGCCACCCTGGCCGGCCTGATCGGCCCAATATGCGGTATCGCCGCTCAGGCGTGAGCGAATCTCTGCCGATGTATCAGGTGTGAGCCCGCAGAACCTGCAATCGAACGGCGCGCGGACGAGCGTCACGGCCCAGCCCACCGACGAGACCAAGCAACAAGCGGTCGCCGAGTGGTCCTGGGCGGAGGCGCTCGATCGCGTCGCCAAGGACCCGTCGCTGATCCTTCCCCACTTCCAGCCGATCGTCGACCTCGCCACCGGGCGCGTGGTCGGCTACGAGCTGCTGACCCGATTCCGCGAGCTCAGCGGCGTGTCGCCGCTCGAGTGGTTCGCCGCGGCGAACCGGCTCGGCCGCTCCGCCTCGCTCGATGCCTCGATCCTGCGGATCGCCGCGGGGCACCTCACCTCACTTCCAGCCGACCTCTTCCTCTCGGTGAACCTGACGGCTGAGGGCGTCGTCAGCGACGAGGTCGAGGCGGTGCTCTCCAACGCCTTCGTCAGGGGCCTGGTGGTCGAGCTCACCGACCAGACCAAGGTCCACGACCCGGCCGCGCTGCGGGCCCGGGTCCGCCGGCTCCGCGACCAGGGGGCGCTGTTCGCGATCGACGACGCCGGCTCGGGCTACCCGACCCTGCAGCGGGTGATGATGGTGCGCCCGGAGATGATCAAGCTCGACCGAGCCTTCGTCTCCAACATCGACGTCGACGAGGCGAAGACGGCCCTGGTGCAGATGATGGGCACCCTGGCCGACCGGATCGGCGCGAGGCTGCTCGCCGAGGGCGTCGAGCGCGTCCCCGAGCTCGACCGGCTGCGCGAGCTCGGCGTGCCGCTGGCCCAGGGCTACCTGTTCGCCCGCCCGACCGCCGAGTTCGGCACGATCGCCCCGGAATGGGCGCAGACCCTGGGCGCGGGGCCCCCGGGCCCCCCCCGGGGGCCCCGCCGAGCCCCGCCCCCGGCGCCCCCCCCCGAGGCCGCCG
>JBKJZF010000257.1:0-5216 GCA_046715315.1 Solirubrobacterales bacterium
CTGCTTGACGAGCCGCTTGGCGCCCTCGACCTGAAGCTGCGCAAGGGCCTCCAGCTCGAGCTGAAGCGGATCCAGCGCGAGGTCGGGATCACCTTCGTCTACGTCACCCACGACCAGGAGGAGGCGCTGACGATGTCCGACCGGATCGCGGTCATGAACCAGGGACAGATCGAGCAGGTGGCCACCCCCGAGCAGGTCTACGAGCACCCCACCACCACCTTCGTCGCCGGTTTCATCGGCGTCTCGAACCTGATGCCGGGCACCGTCAGCTCGACCTCGAACGGGCGAGCTTCGGTGCGCCTGGACTCCGGGGTCGAGGTCGAGGCGGCCCGCAACGGCCTCGGCGACGGCGAGCGCTGCCACGCGGTCGTGCGCCCGGAGAAGCTCGGAATAGCTCCCGCCGGCTTTTCGGCTTCGCCTCCGGGGCTGACGGGGTCCGATCAAGGACGCCCTTCGGTCGACGGACTGGTCGAGGCCTCGGTCTTCCTCGGCACCTCGACCCAGATCGTGGTGCGGCTGCCCGACGACGTGCGGATGACGGTGCTGGTACCCAACGCGAGCGAGGCCGAGCGCTCGCGGCTGCCGGGAGGCGGCGCTCCGGTGCGGCTAAGCTGGGCCGCGGAGCACGTCCATCTCGTCCGCGATTCCGCCGCCGCGGAGCTCGCAGCAACCGAAGCCCATACCGACCAAGGAGGCCAGTGAAATGAAGGACCTGAGCGCGATCGAGAGGATGCGGAGACCGGTTGTCCGGCTCGCGTTCGGCCTCCTGGCGCTGCTGGCCGTCCTCGGCCTCGCCGCCTGCGGAGGTGACGACACCGTGGGAGGCGCTGCGGAAGGGGACATCCAGGTCGCCGAGTCCGGGCCTGTGGAGGGCGAGCTGACGATCTCGAACTGGCCCGGCTACATCGACCCGGGCAAGGAGGGCTCTGTCGCCCAGTTCGAGGAGGAGACCGGCGCCACCGTCGACTACATCGAGGACATCAACAGCAATCTGCAGTTCTTCGGCAAGGTCCAGCCGCTGCTGGACCAGGGCGAATCGGGCGGCCGCGACATCATCGTGGTCACCGACTGGATGGCGGCCCAGATGTACGACCTCGGCTACCTGCAGGAGTTCAATCCTGACGACCTGCCGACGGCGCTCGGCAACCTGGCACCGCAGTTCGAGTCGGAGGGGGCCTACGACCCCGACCACAAGTTCTCGATCCCATGGCAGGGCGGGATGACGGGGGTCTGGGTCAACACCTCCGAGGCCGACGAGATCACGTCGGTCAACGATCTCTTCGACCCGAAGTACAAGGGCCGCGTGACAGTGCTGGATGAGATGCGCGACACGGTTCCGCTGGTGATGCGGGGTGACGGCGTCAACATGGACGAGGCGACCAAGGAGGACTGGCTGGCGGCGATCGACAAGCTCGATCAGGCCGTGGACTCCGGCCAGATCCGCCGTGTCACCGGCAACGACTACACCGAGGACCTCACCAGCGGCAATGTCGTCGCCTCGATCGGCTGGTCCGGCGATGCCTATTTGATCGGCAGGAACGACGTCGAGTGGCGACGGCCCGAAGAGGGCTGCAACCTCTGGTTCGACATGATGGCGATCCCGGCGGGTGCGCCGAACACCGCCGCGGCGCTCGAGTTCATGAACTTCGCCTACGAGCCAGAGGTGCAGGCCGACATCGCGGAGTTCGTCAACTACGTGACGCCGGTCGACGGGGTGAAGGAGATACTCGGCGACCGGGATCCGGCCCTGGCGAAGGACCCGCTGATCTTCCCGGACGCGGAGTTCACCAAGGACTGCGCGCCGTTCACGGAGCCGCCGGGTGACGAGGCGGACGTGCAGGAGGTCTCCGAGGCGTGGCAGGAGGTCGTGTCCGGCTGACGGTTCAAGGCCGGCGGAGAGGATCGGAAGGCGAGATGCGCAGCGCTCTCCGATGAACCTCCGCCGGCGCCTCGTCCCATACGCGCTGCTCGCGCCGGGGGCGATCTGGCTGGCGCTGTTCTTCGTCGTGCCTATGTACTTCATGGGCGAGCTGGCCTTGCGCTCGGGCTCGTTCACGGAGGGCTTCACCTTCAGCTGGGAGTGGGCGAACTTCCCGGATGCGCTCGAGGGACGCGGGGAGCAGATGGGACGCACCTTCTTCTACTCCGGGATGGCCACTGCGCTGGCATTGCTGATCGCCTACCCGCTCGCGTACGCGATCGCGGTTCGCGCCAGCCCTCGCTGGAGGCTGCTGCTGCTGTTCGCGGTGATCGCCCCCTTCTTCACCACCTATCTGATCAGGACGATCGCCTGGAAGACGATCCTGAGCGACTCGAGCCCGCTCGTCGACGTGCTCCAAACGCTCGCCCTGATTCCCGACGACGGCCGAGTGCTGGCGACCTCGGGGGCGGTGATCGCCGGGCTCACCTACAACTTCCTGCCCTTCATGATCCTGCCGATCTACGCCAGCCTGGAGAGGCTCGATCTGAGCCTGATCGAGGCGGCTAAGGACCTCTACGCCTCGGCGCGCCAGGCCTTCCTGCGGGTGACGCTGCCGCTGACCGCTCCCGGGATCGTCGCCGGGGTGCTGCTCACCTTCATTCCCGCCTTCGGCGACTACATCAACGCGGCCATCCTGGGCAGCCCAAACCAGGCGATGATCGGCAACAAGATCCAGTCGCTCTATCTGTTCGATCGCAACTATCCGGAGGCGGCCGCCCTCTCCTTCCTGCTGATGGCGGCGATCTTGATCGTCGTCCTCGTCTACATCCGGGCCGCGGGAACGCAGGCGTTGATGGGTGAGGAGGAGGAAGCGCGCTGATGGAATCGGGGACCGTTATCGCGCCCCGAGCCGCGGCCAGCCCTCGGGCGCGAGCCTGGGCATGGCTGAGGCGTAACGCGGTGATGATCTACGCGGGTTTCGCCGTCGCCTACATGCTGGTGCCGATCGCGGTGATCGCGGTCTTCTCATTCGCCGAGACACCCAGGGACAGGCTCAACTTCGCGATCAACGACGGGTTTACCCTCGAGTACTGGCAGAACGCCTTCTCCGTCATCGACCTGAACGAGGCGATGTTCCGCTCGCTGAAGCTGGCGGCGCTCGCGACCCTGATCTCCACCGCGATCGGCACCCTGATGGCGCTGGCGCTCGTTCGCCACCGCTTCTTCGGCCGGCGCGCCACCAACCTCCTGATCGTGCTGCCGCTGGCGACGCCGGAGATCGTAATCGGAGCCGCGCTGCTCTCCATGTTCGTCGTCTACAGCGTCGCGCTCGGTTTCACGACTCTGCTGATCGCCCACGTCATGTGCTCGATCAGCTTCGTGGTCGTGGTGGTGCGCTCGCGGCTGATCGGCTTCGACCGGAGCATCGAGGAGGCCGCCGCCGACCTCGGGGCGACGCCGGTCCAGACCTTCCGGTACGTGACCCTGCCGCTCGCGGCGCCGGGAGTGATGGCGGCGGCGCTGCTCGCGTTCGCGCTCTCGATCGACGACTTCGTGATCTCCAACTTCAACTCGGGAACGACTGAGACCTTCCCGATCTGGGTCTACGGGGCCGCGCTGCGCGGGGTCCCGGTCCAGGTGAACGTCCTGGCGACGATGCTGTTCGCCGTCATCGTCGCCGCGATCGCGCTGGTGATCTGGCAGCAACGCCGGGCCGAGCGGATGGCGGCGGTCCGCCCCGACGACGACGGGGCGCCCGTGCCGGCGGCGGTCGGATTGGGTCGTCACCTGAACGATCCCGCCGATCAAGGAGGGTGAGGTCGATGGAGAGCGCAGCCATTCCCGCCCCCGCGCCGCAGCCGCCCGCCGGCGAGGCCAGCACCGGCGACAAGGGCCTGAAGGGGGGCGCGATCGGGATCGTTTCCAGCATCGTCATCGGCGTCGCCTCGACGGCGCCGGGCTAGAGCCTCGCGGCCAAGCTACATCGGGATCGAGCTCTCGGCCCACACGCAGGTGTTCTTGCTGGGGGCCGAGGTGATCACCCTGGCGCTCTTCGCCGTCGCGCTGCCCGGCGCCTGCGCTCGCGCGCTTGGCGGAGGCGCACAAGCTCCTGCCGATCGCACCGGTGCCCGTCGTGGTGGTCCCGGCCGCCGATTAGACGCCGCACGCGGGATCCCGGTGAATTGGGTTTTGCCCCACCCGGCTGGGGTATGGTCGGCACGTGGATGAGTCTCGGGGATTCGGCCAGCCACTCGCGGCGGCCAACCTGTTCGCGAAGGAGACCTTCGGGACCCGGCTGAGCAGGCGTGCGGGCGTGCTCTGGCTGGCCATGGGCGGCGAGCTCGACATCTTCAGCGCGCCCCAGTTGCGAGCCGCCCTTCGCGAGGCGAAGCCCGGGCCCTCCGAGACGCTGGTGCTGGACATGCGCGGGCTCGGCTTCATCGACTCCTCCGGCCTCGCCGTGATCCTCGGCGCGCACGAGCCGGCGAACCGCGAGCAGGCGAACCCGGTGAAGATCGTGATCAAGGGCTCGGCCGCCGTCGAGTCGCTGTTCGAGCTGATCGGCGCCGGCGGCTATCTCGATCTGATCGAGGGCGTCGACGACCTCGACCGCAGCGCGCAGACGCCCAGCGCCCCGGGCGACGGCTGACCCGCGGCTCAGCGTTCGGCCACCGCGGCGCGTCCGCGACTGGCGCCCGCGGTGCCTCCCGGCGCGGCGCCACGACGCACCGCCACCAGCGCGACATCGTCCTCCGGCTTGCTGCCGAGGAACGCCTCGAGGGCGGCCGTCACGCGCCCGATCGCGGTCAGCGGGCGGTCGGCGCCGGCGAGCTCGGCCCGCAGCCGCTTCTCGCCGAAGCGCTCGGTCGCCCCGCGCGCCTCGATCACCCCGTCGGTGAAGACGACCAGCTGGTCGCCGGGGCCCATCTCGTGGCTGACCGGCTGCCACTCGGAGGTCGCGAACGCGCCCAGCAGGGGCCCGGGGCGGCCCACCTCGGTGACCTCCCCGTCGCGCAGCAGGAGGGGAAGGGGATGGCCCGCCGAGACCATTCGCACCGGCACCGACTCGTCCTCGGATCGCGGCAGGACGAGGATCGCGGCCGTGCAGATCGCCGTCTCGCTGCGGGCGCGCAGCGCCTCGTCGAGCAGCCCGAGCGCCTTGCAGGGATCGCCGGTGAGGGTGCCGGCGGTCCTGATCGTGTGCCTGGCCAGGGCGGTGAGCGAGGCGGCCCCGGCGCCCCGGCCGCCCACCTCCCCCCCCGGGGCCAACCACCCCCCCTCGATCTCGAAGGCG
>JBKJZF010000258.1:0-5241 GCA_046715315.1 Solirubrobacterales bacterium
CAGCATCTCCTCGGTCGGGGCCAGCGGCACCAGGTCGGGCTCGGGGAAGTAGCGGTAGTCGTGCGCGTACTCCTTCGAGCGCAGCGAGGTCAGCTCGCCGCTGCGCGGGTCGAAGTGCAGCGTCTCCTGGCTGACCTCGCCGCCGGAGTCGAGCAGAGCGCGCTGGCGCCCGAGCTCGGCGGTGATCCCACGCTCGATGAAGCGAAACGAGTTCATGTTCTTCAGCTCGGTCTTCGTGCCCAGCTCGGTCGAGCCGGCCGGACGCAAGGAGATGTTGGCGTCGCAGCGCAGGCTCCCCTCCTCCATGTTCACGTCCGAGGCCCCGATCTGCTTGATCGTCGCCCGCAGCAGCTGCAGCCACTCGCGCGCCTGCGCCGGCTCGCGCAGGTCGGGCTCGGTGACGATCTCGACCAGCGGGGTGCCGCCGCGGTTGAAGTCGACCAGCGAGGCGCCCGAGCCGTGGATCCGGCCGGACTCGCCGACGTGGATCAGCTTCGCCGCGTCCTCCTCGAGGTGGACGCGGTGGATACGGATGTCGCCGAGACTGCCCCCCGAGGCAAGCGGGATGTCGTACTGGCTGATCTGGTAGGCCTTGGGGTTGTCGGGATAGAAGTAGTTCTTGCGGTGGAAGATCGAGCGCGGCGCCACCTCGCAGCCGAGGGCCAGCGCGATCTCGAGGCCGTAGCGGACCGCCTGCTCGTTGACCGTCGGCAGCACCCCGGGGTGCGCCAGGCATACCGGGCAGGTGTGGACGTTGGGCTCGTCGCCGAAGGAGAGCTCGCAGCCGCAGAACATCTTCGTCCGCGTGCGCAGCTGCAGGTGGATCTCGAGGCCGATCACGGCCTCCCAATCAGCCATAGCCGAGCTCCTCGAGCTGCTCCTCGCCCATCCCGAAGTGGTGGCCGACCTCGTGCAGGATGGTCCGCTTGACCTCCTCGGCGTCGGGGTTGGAGTCGCGGAAGACGACGATGCGCTGGACGCCGCCGATCGGGTCGTAGATCCCCATCAGGCCGTCCGGGTGCGAGTCCTCGACGATCACCGCGACGTCGCCGAGGCGCTCCCGCGCCCAGTCGGGCAGCGAGTCGAGCGCCTCGGTCGCGGCCTCGCGCACGTCGGCCTCGGCCATCACGACGGCCGCCCCTCGAACCCGATCGCCGCTTCGAGGGCGTGGGCCGCGTCCAGCAGCCGCGTCTCGGCGAAGGCCAGCGCGGTGAGCTGCAGGCCGACGGGCAGCTCGCGCCCGCCGCCGGCGGGCTCGGCGAGGCCTCCGGGGATCGAGATCGCGGGGATCCCGGCGAGTGACATCGGCACCGTGAAGTAGTCGGAGAGGTACATCGACAGGGGGTCCTTGGTGCGCTCCCCGAGCTCGAACGCGACCGAGGGCGAGGTCGGGGTGACGATCAGGTCGAAGCGCTCGAAGGCGGCGGCGAAGTCCTCCGCGATCCTGGTACGGACGCGCTGGGCGCGCCCGTAGTAGGCGTCGTAGTAGCCGGAGGACAGCGCGTAGGTGCCGAGCATGATCCGGCGCTTGACCTCGGCGCCGAACCCGGCCGAGCGGGTCCGCTCGTACATCGAGATCAGGTCCTCGTCGCCGTCGACCCGCAGCCCGTAGCGAACCCCGTCGTAGCGGGCGAGGTTGGCCGACGCCTCCGCGGGGGCGAGCACGTAGTAGGCCGAGATGCCGTGGCCGGCGTGCGGCAGCTCGCACTCCCCGACCTCGGCGCCGAGCTCGCGGATCAGGGCGAGGTTGCGCTCGAAGACCTCGGCGACGCCGGCCTCCACGCCCTCGGCCTCGTGCGAGAAGTCGCGGGGGACGCCGACCCGCAGGCCGTTGAGGTCGGTGCGCGAGGGCAGCTCGACCCCCGCCTCGATCCCGACGCTGGTCGAGTCGCACGGGTCGGGGCCCTGCATCTCGCGCAACAGCAGCGCCGCGTCGTCGACGTCGCGGGTCAGCGGCCCACACTGGTCGAGCGAGGAGGCGAAGGCGATCATCCCGTAGCGCGAGATCGCCCCGTAGGTCGGCTTCAGCCCGACGATCCCGCAGAGCGCCGCGGGCTGGCGGATCGAGCCGCCGGTGTCGGTGCCGATCGCCCACGGGGCCAGGCGGCCGGCGACCGCGGCGGCCGAGCCGCCGGAGGAGCCGCCAGGGACGCGATCGCGGTCCCACGGGTTTCGCACCGGCCCGTAGGCGGAGTTCTCGTTCGAGGAGCCCATCGCGAACTCGTCCATGTTGGTCTTGCCCAGCAGTCGCGCCCCGGCGTCGGAGAGCCGGCGCACCGCCGTCGCCGTGTAGGGCGGCCGGTAGCCCTCGAGGATCCGCGATCCCGCCGTGGTCTCGATCCCCCCGGTGCAGAAGATGTCCTTGACCGCGATCGGCATCCCACTCAAAGGCTCCCCACCACTGCCCTTGGTGCCTACCTCCGCGGTCCACAGGTAAGCGCCGAGCTGGTCGCCCGCGGCCGCGTGGGCGTAGGCGTCGAAGTACTCCTGGGAGTCGAGCTCGCCGGAGGCGATCCGGGCCAGCGCCTCGCCGGCCGTGAGCTCGAGCAGCTCGCTCACGCACCACCTGCGGCGGCTCCGCCGCCTGACACGCTGGTTTCGGGGCTACGGCCCCTCATTCACACAACCGGCGAGGGGACGCGGAAGGCGCCCTCGGCGGCGTCGGGCGCGGGCTCGAGCGCGCGCTCGCGGGGCAGGCCCGGGCGCGGCACGTCGGCGCGCAGCACGTTCTCCAGGGCGACGACGTGGGTGGTCGGCTCGACCCCGTCGAGATCGAGCTCGGAGATGCGCTCGACGTGCTCGAGGATCGAGGAGAGCTCGCTCGCCATCCGCTCGAGGTCGTCGGCGTCCAGCTGCAGCCGCGCCAGCCGGGCCACGTGCAGCACTTGGTCGCGGTCGATCACGCCAGGGATTCTAGGAGCAGCTCGGCCAGCCGATCGTGCGACTCGCGCGCGAGGGCCACGGGCGCGCCGCGGGCAACCCCAGATAGCATCGCCCGCCGTGAGGGGGCCGGCAGCCGAGCGCTTCGTGGTGATCAACCTGCGCCTGCTGGCGGCGTCGTTCGCCGTCGTCGGGCTGCTGTTCATCGCCGCCCCCGATGGCGTCCTGGGAACGCTCGACGACCTCGGCGACGCGATCGGCACCTTCTCGCCGGCGCCGGAGACGCAGGAGCAGATGTGGCTGGCCCTCGGCTTCGCCTACATGGTCGTGATCAGCGGCATCTGCCTGGTGGTGCAGACCGATGTCGTCCGCTACCGGCCGCTGCTGTTGGTGCTCGCCGCCGGCAAGGCCGCCTCCTCGCTGGCGGCCCTCGGCTTTTACCTGTTCGACGCCGACGTCTTCGCCTACCTGCTCAACTTCCTCGTCGACGGGTTCCTCGTCGGCGTGGCGCTGTTGCTGTGGTCGCTGGCGGGGCGCGTCGGCGATCCAGCCGCACCGTCCTGAAGGCGCGCGCCGGGGCTGGGAGCCGCCGAGCTGCGGGTCCTGCGGGCCTTCGCCGAGGCGATGGCGCCCGGCGTGGGCTCGCTTCCCGCGGCCGCGGGTAACCACCAGCCCGCCGCCGACGCAGTCGACGTCGCCGGCGCCGTCAACCGCTACCTGACGACGGTGCCGCGGCGCCAGGTGCTGCTGGCGAAGGCCACGCTGCGGATCTTCGACCTGCTGCCGTTTCCCCGGCGCTTCAGCCGTGCGAGCCTCGAGTCGCGGCAGGACTTCCTCGCCCGCCTCGAGGCCGCGGACCGGGCGCTTCGGGGCGAGGTATTGCTCTTCCTCAAGGTGCTCGCCGGGCTGGGGTATGGCAACGACGCCCGGGTGAGGGCCTCGATCGGCTACGAGATGACCTGCGCAGTCGACGATCCGGACGTCCCCCCTCCCCCGGGCCGGGCAGCGCTCGGTGAGCTGGAGCCCGAGGCTGGCGCCGAGGAGTGCGAGGTCGCGATCGTCGGCTCGGGCGCGGGCGGGGCGGCTGCGGCTGCGCTGCTGGCCGAGGCCGGCCTCGATGTCGTCGTGCTCGAAGCGGGGCCCTACATGGACCGCACCTCCTACCCCGACGAGCCGCTGGCGGCGCTGGCGGCGCTCTACCGCGACGGCGGGCTGACCGTCGCCCAGGGTCGGCCGGCGATCCCGACCCCGGTCGGCCGCGCCGTCGGGGGCACGACCGTGATCAACTCGGGCACCTGCTTCCGAGCACCCGACGAGGTCCTCGCCCGCTGGCGGTCCGAGCACGGAATCGAGTGGGCCTCCGAGCTCGACCCCGACTACACCGAGGCCGAGCAGATGCTGCACGTGACGCCGGTGGACCCCGAGCGGATGGGGCGAAACGGACAGCTGCTGCGCGAGGGGGCCGACGCCCTCGGCGTCAGCCACCACCCGCTGGCGCGCAACGCCGGCCGGTGCTTCCAGTGCAGCTCGTGCCCGAACGGGTGCCGCCTCGACGCCAAGCGCGCGGCCCACGTCTCCTACCTGCCGCGGGCGGTCGCCGCCGGCGCGCGTGTTCGAGCCGGCGTCGAGGCCTCCCGGATCCTGTTCGAGGGTGAGCGCGCGGTCGGCGTCGAGGGGCGCTCCGGCGTCGCCTGGCACCAAAACGGCGCTCCGACGCTCGCCGAGCGGGCCGTCGGCAACGGCGCCGGCCGGCCCTATTCGCTGCGCGCCCGCCGCGCCGTGGTGCTGGCGGGCGGGGCCTTCGGCACGCCGGAGCTGCTGCTGCGCTCGGGATTTCGCTCGCGCAGTGGCAAGCTCGGGCACGACCTCAGGATTCACCCCGCCTGCTGGGTCGGCGCCCGCTTCGAGCAGGAGGTGCGCGGCTGGGAGGGAGTGATGCAGAGCTACGCCGTCGACGAGTGGCAGAGCCAGGGAATCCTGCTCGAGGCGACATTCACGCCTCTGGCCTTCGGCGCGCAATGGCTCCCGGGAACCGGGCCGGCCCATCAGGAGCGGATCCTCAACTACGACCGGATCGCCTCGACCGGCGTCCACCTCTCCGACCGCTCGACCGGCAGGGTCCGCCTGGCGAGAGACGGCTCGCTTCGGATCGGCTACCGGCTGACCGACGCCGACGCCCGCAGGCTCGTCTTCGGGATCGCCCGCGCCGCCGAGCTCTTCCACGCCGCAGGTGCCCGCGAGGTCTACCCGCAGATCGCCGGGATTCCGACGATCACCCGCACCGGGGCCGCCGAGCTCGACGCCTCGCCGCCGGCCGCCCGCCGGCTGCGCCTCGAGGCCTTCCACCCGATGGGCACCGCG
>JBKJZF010000259.1:0-2705 GCA_046715315.1 Solirubrobacterales bacterium
CGACCCGGCCGTCGCGATCGGCAACCCGTTCGGGCTCGACCGCACCGTGACCACCGGCATCGTCTCGGCGCTGCAGCGCCAGCTCACGGCGCCCAACCGCTTTCCCATCAACAACGTGATCCAGACCGACGCGTCCATCAACCCCGGCAACTCCGGCGGCCCGCTGCTCGACGCGCAGGGCCGCGTGATCGGGGTGAACTCGCAGATCGCCACCGGCGGCTCGCGCGGGTCCGTGGGCATCGGCTTCGCCGTGCCGATCAACACCGCGAAGCTGGTGGTGCCCGACCTCGAGAAGGACGGCAAGGTCGAGCGCTCGTACCTGGGCGTGACCACGGCGCCGATCTCCAAGCAGATCGCCGAGGACCTCAACCTGCCGGTGGACGAGGGGGCGCTCGTGCAGGAGGTCGTGGAGCGGGGCCCGGCCGACAAGGCCGGCCTGCGGGGCGGGCGCACGGCCATCGGCGAGAGCCTGCTGGCGGGCGGCGACATCCTCGTGAAGGTGGACGGCGAGGAGATCATGCGCCCCGACGACGTGGCGGCGTCCATCCTCGACGACAAGCCGGGCGACACGGTCGTGGTCGAGTACTACCGAGGCGACGAGCGCAAGACCGTCAGGGTCAAGCTCGGCGAGGACGGCGACACGCTCGACGCCAAGGTCGTCGGCCGTGACCCCTCCACCGATGTGGCGCTGCTCGAGGTCGATCCGCCTCAGGGCGGCCTGACGCCGCTGCCGCTGGGCGACTCCGACCAGGTCGAGGTGGGCGACCCGGCCGTCGCGATCGGCAACCCGTTCGGGCTCGACCGCACCGCGACCGCCGGCATCGTCTCCGCCATCCAGCGCCAGATCAGCGCCCCCAACGGCTTCACCATCTCCGACGTGATCCAGACCGACGCGCCGATCAACCCCGGCAACTCCGGCGGCCCGCTGCTCGACGCGGCCGGACGCGTGATCGGGATCAACTCGCAGATCGAGGCCGCCGGCGGCGGCGGCAACGTCGGCATCGGCTTCGCGGTCCCTATCAACACCGCCCGGAGCGTCGCCGAGAAACTGCTCGGCGGGGGCGAGGTCGAGCACGCCTTCCTCGGCATCACCGGTGGCGATGTCACCTCCGAGATCGCCGATGTCCTCAACCTCTCGGTCGACAACGGCGCGCTCGTCCAGGACGTCGTCCCCGACGGCCCGGCCGACCAGGCCGGAGTCGAGGCGGGGACGACCGACGTCACCATCGCCGGCCAGCAGCTCCGCGCCGGAGGCGACGTGATCACCGAGGTCGACGGCCTCCAGGTCAGCGGCATGGACGACGTGATCGCCGCGGTCAACGGCAAGCAGCCCGGCGACGAGGTCGAGCTGACGCTGGTGCGCAAGGGCGACGAGCGGACCGTCACGGTCGACCTCGGCGACCGTCCGGCCAACGCAAAACCCTAAGAACCGAAGAACCACCCGGTTCCGGGCTGACCCCTGACTACCCTTGGGGTATGCGGGTGAAGTTCTGTGGCGTGACGCGGCTCGAGGATGCGCGGGAGGCGGCGCGCCTCGGCGCCTGGGCGGTGGGGCTGATCCACCACGATCAGAGCCCGCGCCGGGTGGACCCGGCGGTCGCCGCCGAGATCGGGGCCGAGCTTCGCCGCCGGATCGAGGTCGTCGGCGTCTTCGTCAACGCCGGCCTCGACGAGCTGGTCAAGGCCGCCGAGGACGAGTCGCTGACGATGATCCAGCTGCACGGAGACGAGGGGCCGGCGTTCTGCCAGGAGGCGGCGCGGCGGACCGGCTGCGGCGTGATCAAGGCCACGCGGGTGCGCAGCGCGGCCGACATCCAGGCCGCCGAGGCCTTCCGCACGAATTTCCACCTCTTCGACGCCCACCACCCGGACGCGCGCGGGGGGACGGGCGAGAGCTTCGACTGGGAGCTGCTGCGCCGGCGCAGCTCGGCGGTGCCCGGGATCCTCTCCGGAGGGCTCACCCCGGTCAACGTCGAGGAGGCGATCGCCGTGGCCGATCCGGCCGCCGTCGACGTCGCCACCGGCGTCGAGTCCGAGCCCGGCATCAAGGACCAGGAGCTGATGCGGGAGTTCATCCACCGGGTGCAGCGCTCGGCGCCCTCGATCGAGATCCCGGAGAGCGCGGCGTGAGCGCGCCCGGACCGGCCGGCGCCGCCGGGGGCGGTGTCGCCGACGTGCAGGAGCGCTTTGGCCCCTACGGCGGGCGCTTCGTTCCCGAGGTGCTGATGGCTGCGCTCGACGAGCTCAGCGCGGCCTGGGTGCAGGCCCGCGACGACGAGGGCTTCCGGGGCCGCCTCGACGCGCTCCTGCGCGACTTCGTCGGCCGCCCGACGCCCCTCTATCTCGCCGAGCGCCTCTCCGAGCGCGTTGGACGGCGGGTCTACCTCAAGCGTGAGGACCTGGCGCACACGGGCGCCCACAAGATCAACAACGCCGTCGGCCAGGCGCTGCTCGCCCAGCGGATGGGAAAGCCCCGGGTGATCGCCGAGACCGGAGCCGGACAGCACGGGGTCGCCAGCGCGACCGCGTGTGCGCTGCTTGGGCTCGAGTGCGTCGTCTACATGGGCACCGAGGACATGCGCCGGCAGGCGCCGAACGTCGAGCGCATGAGGCTGCTCGGCGCGGAGGTGGTGGGCGTCGAAGCCGGCGCGCGGACTCTCAAGGAGGCGGTGTCGGCGGCGATCCGCGACTGGGTCACAAACGTC
>JBKJZF010000260.1:0-5755 GCA_046715315.1 Solirubrobacterales bacterium
GAGCCGGGCCGGGACCTGCCGACCCAGCTGCGCGAGCGCGGCGTCGACTCGCGGGCGCTGAAGCTGGTGGTGATGACCCACCTGCACAATGACCACTCCTCCGGGATGGCCGAGTTTCCCCGGGCCACCTTCGTCCTCTCCGAGGCCGAGTGGGTGGCGGCGACCACGGACCCGCGACCGATCATGCGCGGGTACCGCCCGGAGCACTACGACTACGTCTTCGACTACCGCACAGTCGCCTACCGCGACGGGGTCGAGTCCTACTCGGCCTTCGGCCGGACCTTCGACCTGTTCGGCGACGGCAGCGTCCGCCTCGCCTCCACTCCCGGGCACTCGGCCGGCCACCAGTGCGTGATCTGCCGCCTCGCCGACCGCGACCTGGTGATCGCCGGCGATGCCGTCTACACCCTCGGCCAGCTCGAGCACAAGCCCGGCCCGGCGCGACCGTTCGACCCGCACACCTTCCGGCGCTCGCTCCAGGAGCTGCGCCTGTTCGCCCGCCAGTACCCGCAGGCCGTGATCATCCCCAGCCACGACCCGGACCTGTGGGCGACGCTGGACGAGCGCTACGAGTAGCGGGCGGCCCCGGAGGCCACCCCGTCGCGCGAGCGGAGGACGCCGGCGCGGCCCTTCTCCTCGAGCTCGGCGTACATCTCGCGCACCGGCGTGAAGATCCTCTCTGCCGCCTCGACCTGCTGTTCGCGGGTCGGCTCGGCGACGACGTCGAAGGTGATCGGCTCGGCGTACTGGACGGTCACCTTCGGGAACCGCAGCTTGCGCCACTTGCGGACCCCGAGCGAGCCGTGGATCGCGACGGGCACGACCGGGACGCCCGACTCGAGCGCCAGGCGGCCGACGCCGGCGCGGGGCTCGCCCAGCTTGCCGGTTCGCGAGCGCCCGCCCTCGCAGTACATGAGCACGCAGCTGCCGCGATCGAGGATCGCGTGTGCGGTCTTGAAGGCCTCGGTGTCCTGGTGGCCGCGGCGGACCGGGAAGACCCCGCCGATGCGGAAGATGTAGTTGAGGATCGGGTTGCCGAAGAGCTGGGACTTCGACATGAACTGCATCTTCCGCCGCAGGTAGGCGCCGGCGAAGAAGTGGTCCATGTTGGAGAAGTGGTTGGGGGCGATGATCGCGGGCCCGTCGGCCGGCACGTTCTCGGTCCCGATCGCGCGCTCGCGGTAGAGGAAGACGGAGATCCAGGTGGTCACCAGCCGGACCGCCTCGTAGACCCATCCGGGCCGGTGCGTGCGGATGTGCTCGTGGAAGCGGGCGAAGTACTCCGGCGGGCGATCGTCCTTGTAGACCTGAGGCTTGATGTCGGCCATGTCGTCAGCGCCGGCGCGGCCGACTCCGACCATGATTACCCGGCGCCGATGCGCGGGTTACGCGTCCTCGCGAGCCCACCCGCGTGAGCGGGCGACCGCCTGGCGCCAGCGGGCGACGAGCGCCTCGCGCTCGGAGTCGGCCATCCGCGGCTCATACCGGGCCGCCTCGCGCCACATCTCCCTCACCTGGCCGGCGGTCCAGACCCCGGTCGCGATCCCGGCCAGATAGGCGGCACCGAGCGCGGTCGTCTCCGAGATCTCCGGCACGATCACCGGCGCCCCCAGGATGTCGGCCTGGAACTGCATCAGCCAGCCGTTGGCGACCGCGCCGCCGTCGGCCCGCAGCTCGCTCAGGGTCTCGCCGGCGGTGGCCTCCTGGGCGCGGACCGCGTCCACGGTCTGGTAGGCGATCGCCTCCAGCGCGGCGCGGGCCAGATGGGCGCGGCCGGTGCCGCGGGTGAGGCCGACGATCGTGCCGCGGGCGTAGGGGTCCCAGTGGGGCGAGCCGAGGCCGGTCAGGGCGGGGACGAAGTAGACGTCGTCGTTTGAGTCCAGCGACGCCGCCAGCCCCTCGGTCTCGTCGGCGACCTCGATGATCCCGAGGCCGTCGCGCAGCCACTGCACCGCGGCGCCGGTGACGAACACCGCGGCTTCGAGCGCGTAGTCGGTACCCGATTCGAGGCCCCAGGCGACGGTGGTCAGCAGGCCCTCGCCGGGCTGCGGCGCCGCGCCACCCGTGTTCAGCAGAACGAAGCTGCCGGTTCCGTAGGTGTTCTTGGCCATCCCCGGCCGGTGACAGGCCTGGCCGAACAGAGCCGCCTGCTGGTCGCCGGCGATCCCCGCCACCGCGACGTCGCCGCCGAAGATGTCGGTGCGCCCGTAGACCTGCGAGGAGCGCACCGGCTCCGGCAGGCTCGCCGGGTCGATCTCGAGCAGCGCGCAGAGGTCGGGGTCCCAGCGCAGCTCGCGGATGTCGAACAGCATCGTCCGCGAGGCGTTCGAGTAGTCGGTGACGTGGCGGCCGGTGAGCTTGAACACCAGCCAGGAGTCGATCGTCCCGAAGACGGCGTCGCGCGCCGCCTCGACGTTGCGGCGAAGCCACTCGATCTTGGTGGCGGAGAAGTAGGGGTCGATGACCAGGCCGGTGCGCTCGCGGACCAGGTCGGTGTGGCCGGCCTCGCGCAGCTCGTCGCAGCGGCCCGCCGTGCGCCGGTCCTGCCAGACGAGCGCGTTGTGGACGGGCTCGCCGGTGCGCGGGTCCCAGGCGACCACCGTCTCGCGCTGGTTGGTGATCCCGATCGCGGCCAGATCGCGGCCGGAGATGCCGGCGTTGCCGATCGCCTCGGAGGCGACACGGCGGGTGACGCCCCAGATGTCGTTGGCGTCGTGCTCGACCCAGCCCGGCCGCGGGAAGTGCTGGCGGAACTCGCTGTAGGAGCGCCCGGCCACCCGGCCCTCGCGGTCGAAGACGAGGCACGTCGTCCCCGTGGTCCCCTGGTCGATGGCGAGGATCACGCCCGGGAGGCTATCCGGGCGCGCGTGAGCGGACCGCCCGGCGGAAGTCGCGGAGCTGACGCCCGCGGTGGATGAACCCGCCGAGGGTGCGCCCGGTGGCCCGGTGGACGAGGTCGAGCTCGACCTCACGGACCTCGAGGCCGGCGCGGACCACGTCGACGGTGATCCCGATCTCCATTCCGTAGCCGGCCGCGAACGGATAGGCCGCGCGCATCGCTGTGGGGCTGAGCGCACGCTGGCCCGAGATCGGCGCCGTGGCCCGGTAGCCGCTGAGGCGCTCGATCGCCCCCTGGGCGTAGCGCAGGGCGACGCCGAAGCCGCCGCCGGCGCGCCGGCGGAAGGCGCGATAGCGAGATCGCACTCGCCCGCCTCGACCGCGTCGACCAGCGCGCGCAGCTGCGCGGCCGAGGAGCCGAGATCGCCGTCGCACAGCAGGAAGGTCGGCGCGGAGGGCTGGCGGGCGCGGTCGATCACGGTTGCGGCGGCCGCGGTCATGTTCCCCCCCTTGCCGTGCGGGCGTCCCCGCGAGACGACCTCGGCGCCGTGGGCCAGGGCGACGTCTGCGGTGGCGTCGTCGGAGGCGTCGTCGGCGACGACGACGTGCGCGCCGGCGAACGTCTCGCCCAGGGCGGTCAGGGTGGCGCCGATGCGATCGGCCTCGTTGCGGGCGGCGACGATCACGATCGGGTCTTCGGTCGACATGGGCAGTGATTCTCCATGCCGGCACACCAAGTGTGCCGGCAGAGGCATGTAAGGCGGCGTCGCCGCCGCAAGATATTCTGCCGCGCCACATGAGCATCGACGTCGAGGCGCACATCACGGGCACGATCTGGAAGATCGAGGTCGCCGTCGGAGACCAGGTCTCGGACGGCGACACGGTGGTGATCCTGGAGTCGATGAAGATGGAGATGCCGGTCGAGGTCGAGGACGACGGCACGGTCAAGGAGATCCGCTGCCAGGAGGGCCAGTCCGTGCAGGAGGGTGATGTCCTCGTAGTGCTCGAATGAATAACTGCCCGTCGGCTCCTCCCAGGGAGCCGAAGGCGACCGGTGATCCGAGCTTGCTCGGATTCGTCCGGGGCCGCCGGGGTTCCGGGTAGCTCCTTGACCTCAGACCTTGCGGGCGGGAAGCTCGTTCTCGACCATCCGGCCGAGGCCGTCGCCCGGCTGACGATCTCCAACCCCGAGAAGCGCAACGCGCTCGACCACGACGTCCTCGACGCCCTCGCCGAGGTGCTGCCCTCGCTCGACCGGGGGATCGAGGTCCGCTGTGTCCTGATCACCGGAGCCGGCGAGATGTTCTCGGCGGGCTACGACATCGGCGCGATCGACGACGGGGCCTTCGTCGACGAGGCGGAGGCGCTGGTGGCCCATCCCTTCCACGCGGCGATGGAGGCGGTCAGCGCCCACCCCTATCCGGTCGTGGCCGCGATCAACGGCCACTGCCTGGGCGGGGGCCTGGAGCTGGCGGTGCGCTGCGACCTGCGGGTCTGCGCCGACGGCGCCAAGCTGGGGATGCCGCCCGCCAAGCTCGGATTGATCTACAGCCACACCGGGCTCGAGCGCTTCATCGAGATGATTGGGCTCGCCCCGACCAAGGAGCTGTTCCTGGTGGGCCGCAACCTCGAGGCATCTCGCGCCGAGTCGATCGGGCTCGTCAACCAGGTGGTGGCGGCAGACCGACTCGCCGACGAGGCCGTGGAGCTGGCCGCCGAGATCGCGGCCAACGCGCCCCTGGCGGTGCGCGGCAACAAGCAAGTGATCGAGACCCTGGCCCGCAACCCGCTGCTGAGCGCCAAGCAGGAGGAAGAGCTGGTCGAGCTGCGCCGCTCCTGCTTTGCCTCGGAGGATTTCCGCGAGGGGATCACCGCCTTCGCCGAAAAGCGCAAGCCTCGCTGGCAAGGACGCTGATGGCGAAGCTCACCGCCGACGCCAGGGCGCTCGCGGCGGCCGACCCGGTGATCGCCGGGCTGATCGAGCAGATCGGCCAGATGGACATGGAGCGCCGCCGTCGCGGCCGCCCGAAGGGGGACGCCTACGCGACGCTGGTGCGGGCGATCATCGGCCAGCAGCTCTCGGTCAAGGCGGCCTCCACGATCCACGGCCGCGTGCTGGAGCTGTTCGGCGGCGACAACCCGACGCCGCAACGGCTGCTCGACGCCGAGGAGGCCGAGTTGCGCGGCTGTGGCCTCTCGGGCCGCAAGGTCTCCTACCTGCGAGACCTCGCCCGCCACGTCCTCGACGGCTCGCTCGAGATCGACCACCTCGACAAGCTTGGCGACGAGCAGGTGATCGAGGAAGTCACCGCGGTCCGCGGCCTCGGCGAGTGGAGCGCCCAGGTATTCCTGATCTTCCACCTCGAGCGCCCGGACGTGCTTGCGACCGGTGACCTCGGCATCCGCAAGGCCGCCCAGCTTGCCTACCGCCTGGAGAAGATGCCCAAGCCCGACGAGCTGATCGAGATCGCCGCGCCCTGGCGCCCACACCGCACGCTGGCCTGCCTGTATCTGTGGGAATCGCTGGCGAACGCCCCCGCCGCGTAGCTGCGCTCTCCGTGTACCCTGGACTGGTGACGTCGATGCCGCAACCCGCCGAGGAACCGAGGTTCCCAATGTGCGACGACCGCATGATCGGCGACGGCGGCAACGTCACCGTCTACGAGCGCCCGGATAACTCCCGCTACGCCCTCGACCAGCAGGGGCGGGGTTCGGAGTGTGAGCCGGGAATGACGATCTTCGGCCGGGCGCGTTTCGACGCCCGCGAGGAGGCCTCGGGCCGATGGCCTGGCTCCCGCTCGACCAACGTCGCCGAGGCACGGCCCGGCGCGATGGCCAGCCCCGGCCGCAGCGCCCGCGTTCGCGGCAGGCGCCCCCGGCCCCGCTGAACCCAGGCGCCTTGGGCGCTCTCCGACCC
>JBKJZF010000261.1:0-5076 GCA_046715315.1 Solirubrobacterales bacterium
CGCAAGAAGACCGAGGAGACCGCCGCGCGAATCGGCCGCGCCCTCGGGGTCGAGGTGCCCGCCTACCACGCGGGCATGGACCGTCAGCCCCGGGCCGAGGCGCAGCGCTCCTTCATGGCCGGCGAGACGCCGGTCGTGGTCGCCACCAACGCCTTCGGGATGGGAGTCGACAAGGCCGACGTGCGCACGGTGATCCACGAGACGGTTCCCTCCTCGCTCGAGGCCTACTACCAGGAGGCCGGCCGCGGGGGTCGCGATGGCCTGCCCTCGCGCTGCGTCCTCCTGGCGGAGAATCGAGACAAGGGCCTGCACGTCTTCTTCATCAACCAGATCGACGACCCCGAGGCCAAGACCCATCGCTGGCGCCAGTACCGCGACGTCTGGGGCTTCGCCGAGGGCGACGCCTGCCGGCGGGCCGCAATCCTGCGCCACTTCGGCGATCGCGCGCCGCCGCGCGCCGAGGGACGCTGCTGCGACGTCTGCGACGGGCCGCTGGAGGGGATCGGGCGTGGCTCCGGGCGAGGCCGCTCAGCCGGATCCGGGGCCGCGGCGGCGGAGACCGGGGCCGACGCTGCCGATGCGATCCTCGCGGTCGTCGCCGAGGCCTCGCCCTCGGTCGGTCGCACCAGGGTGGTCGAGATCCTCCGCGGCGGGCGCGCGAAGGTGGTCGTCAAGTACTGCTACGACTCACTGCCCGGCTACGGCTCGCTGCACGACTGGCGCGGCGAGGAGTTGCTGGATGAGGTCGACTCGCTGATCGCCGCCGGCCGGCTCAGCTCGACCGGCGGGCGGTTTCCCAAGCTTGAGGTCGTCGCGCGCGCTGCCTAGCCAGGGCCAAGCTGGCGAGTTCTTGCCGCCATGCGGGAACAAGTCGCCACGACAGCGCGCCGCGCCCGCTCAGCGTTCGTAGGCGCCGCTGTCGGGGTGGTGGTCGCGCTTGACACCGCGCTGGTCCTTCGCCGGGGCGCTGCCTGCAGCCAGGCCGATCGCGGGGCTGCCTTTCATCAGCGCGTGCGTCTCGGTGGGGCCGCCGTTGTCGGCGAGGGGCTCCAGCTTGGGATCCGAGGTCGCGAGGTTGCTGCCGGACTCGGGGCAGCCCGTTCCGGCGCCGACCAGGTTGTGTTCCTCCGAGAAGAACGTATAGCAGTCCTCGCCGCCGGCGTTGGTGGCGAAGTTGCCGACGATGATCGAGTTCCGTGTCGCGCCATCAACGTCGTAGACCCCGCCGCCGCTGCCGCCGACGGTGCCACCTCCGTCCCCGTTCGCGTCAGCGGTGTTGGCGGTGATCGTGGCGGCATTCAGCTTGAGTGTCCCCTCGCGCTCGTAGATGCCGCCACCCCTGGTGTTCGACCTGTTGCCGCTGATCGTTACGTTCGTGGCGGTCATCCGGGTATCGGGGGCGCCGACAAAGATCCCGCCCCCACCTGTGGACTCCCCGGTGTCGTCGTTGTCGCTGATCGTTGTTCGTGAGAGCGAAATCGAGCCTCCGGGGGTGAAATCGACGAGGTACATGCCACCGCCACCGGATGCGGCATCGTTGCCTGCCACGGTCGAGCGAAGGAGTGTCAGCCTTCCGCCGGTGAAGGCGATGCCTCCGCCCGCGCTTGTCGTCTGGTTCTCCCGCACGACGATCTTGCGCAGCTCGGCTCGGCGGTCGGTGGCGATGCCGCCGCCGATTCCCGTTGCGGTGTTCTCGAGGGCGGAGCTCGAGGTCAGCGACAAGCGACCCTGGCTGTAGATACCGCCACCGGGGACACCGCTAGCCGTGCTCCCGTCCTGGACGACCAGCCTCGACGCCTCCAACCGCGCGCCCGGGTGGACCTGAATCACCCGGTCCATGTCGTTGGCGTCGACCGTCGCCATGCCCTCGCCCTTGACCTTGATGATCGTCCTGCCGGTGATGTCGAGGTCGCCGGCGGCGTTGGTGTCATCGACGCCTGCGACGCTGCGGAAGTAGGTCTGCCCACCCTGGAGGACGATCGTGTCCTCGCCGCCCGAGCCCTTGCGCACGCAGCCGCCGAAGTCGGTGTCGGTGTTGGCGGCTTGCACCGCGTCGCGCAGCGAGCAGGCCTCTGCCTGGCCGAAGAACTCGTCGAAGAAGACGTCGACCCGGATCGTCGCCGCCGATGCGACGCCCGCCGAAGCCAACACGGCGAGACACACCGCTACGCTCGCGATCAGAATCGCTCCTCCCCGGCTCATGCTCCCAAGCTAGATGATGCCCCTCCCCAAATCAAGCTTTCGGATCGCGGTCCTCGCCTCGGGAACCGGGACCAACCTGCAGGCGATCCTCGATCAGCTGCAAGGGCGCGGCCGGATCGAGGTCGTCGGCGTGGGCTCGAACAAGCCGGGGGCGCAGGCGCTCGACCGCGGCCGCAACGCCGGGATCGAGACCGCCGAGTTCCCGCGCTCCGGGTATGCCGACCGCGAGGCGCGCGACGCCGCGCTCGGCGACTGGCTCGAGGGCCTCGGCGTCGACCTCGTGGTCCTGGCCGGCTACATGGAGCTGCTCTCCGCGGAGCTGGTGCGGCGATTCGCGAACCGGATCGTCAACGTCCACCCAGCGCTCTTGCCGTCGTTCCCCGGGCTGGACCCGGTCGGGCAGGCGCTCGACGCCGGCGTGCGGATCACCGGGGTGACCGTCCACTTCGTCGACGAGGGGGTGGACTCGGGGCCGGTGATCGTCCAGCGACCGATCCCGGTGCCGCCCGATCGGGACCGCGCGGCGCTGGAGGAGGCGATCCACGCCACTGAGCACGCGCTCTACCCGGAGGCGATCCGGATGATCGCGGCGGGCCGGGTGACGATCGACCCGCACGACGCGCGACTGGTACGGATAGAGCCATAGCCATCTAACAGCCGAATCGCCGCCACGACGGCGTCTAGACTCGCCCCTCGATGGAGGCACCGGCCGGGACGCACCGCAACGGAGAGCCCGAGCCGCCCGCGCCGGGCGCGGTGCGCGTTCGCCGGGCGCTGATCTCGGTCTCCGACAAGACGGGAGTCGCCGACTTCGCCCGCGGCCTCGCCGAGCTCGGAGTCGAGCTGATCTCCACCGGCGGCACCGCCGCCGCGCTGCGCGAGGCCGGCCTCGAGGTGCGCGACGTGGCCGACCTCACGGGGTCGCCCGAGATCCTCGACGGGCGGGTCAAGACCCTCCATCCACGGCTTCACGCCGGGCTGCTCTCGGTCCGCGACGACGAGTCGCATCAGGCGACGATGGAGTCGGAGGGGATCGAGCCGATCGACCTCGTCTGCGTCAACCTCTACCCCTTCGAGCAGGTCGTCGCGGGGCGCGAGGTGACCGAGTCGCAGGCGGTCGAGAACATCGACGTCGGTGGGCCGACGATGATCAGGGCAGCAGCCAAGAACCACCGCTGGGTGGCGGTGGTGGTCCGGCCCGAGAGCTACGACGCCGTGGTGGCCGAGCTCGAAGAACAGGCCGGGTCGATCTCGCTCGAGACCCGCCACTGGCTTGCGAATGAGGCCTTCGCCGTGACCGCCCGCTACGACGCCGCGATCAGCCGCTGGTTCGGTCTCCGCTACGAGGAGTTCCCGAGCCACTGGGTGAGCGCGTTCGAGAAGTTCCTCGAGCTGCCCTACGGAGAGAACCCGCACCAGAGCGCCGCGCTGTACGTCGAGACGGGCGCCCGCTCACACGTGCTCTCGCGGGTGGCGAAGCTGCACGGCCGGGCGCTGTCGTTCAACAACGTGCTCGACATCGACTCCGGCCAACGCCTGCTCGGCGAGTTCTCGGAGCCCGCGGCGGTGATCGTCAAGCACAACAATCCCTGCGGCGCGGCGATCGGCGCCCACGTCGGCGACGCCTACGAGAAGGCGCTCGCCTGCGACCCGCTGTCCGCCTTCGGCGGCGTGATCGCCTTCAACCGCCCGGTGGACCACGAGCTGGCCGAGCGGCTGCACGCGAACTTCATCGAGGTCGTCCTCGCCCCCGGCTTCGAGGACGGCGCCCTCGAGGTCCTGCGCCAGAAGCAGGCCGTTCGGATCCTCGAGGACACCGAGAGGCGTAGCTACGAGCCGCTGGAGCTGGACGTCAAGCGCGTCCGCGGCGGCGCCCTCGTGCAGACGCCCGACCGGGTCACGGAGACCCGCGAGGAGATGAAGCCGGCGACCGAGGCCCAGCCGACCGAGGAGCAGTGGTCGGACCTGCTGTTCGCCTGGAAGGTCAGCCGGCACGTGCGCTCGAACGCGATCGTGATCGCCCGCGGCCGAGCCACGATCGGCATCGGAGCCGGCCAGATGAGCCGGGTCGACTCGGTCCGGATCGCGATCGACAAGGCGCGCCGGGCGCGCGGCTCCGAGACCGACTCCCTGCTGAGCGGCTCGGTCGTCGCCTCCGACGCGTTCTTCCCCTTCCCCGATGGGCCCCGGATGGCGATCGACGCCGGCGTCGGCGCTCTGATCCAGCCAGGCGGCTCGGTCCGCGACAACGAGGTGGTCGCGGCCTGCGACGCCGCGGGCGCGGCGATGGTCTTCACGAGCCGCCGCCACTTCCGCCACTAGGTATGGGAGCGCGCGAGCACCCCGGCCTGCGGGTCGTGCGGGTGTTCTGCGCGGCGGACGGCTCGCATGGGAACCCGCTCGGCGTCTTCCTCGCCGGCGAGCAGATCGATGAGGCGGACCGCCAGCCGATCGCGACCGAGCTCGGTTTCTCGGAGACGGTCTTCGTCGACGACATCGGGCGCGGCGAGATCAGGCTCTTCACCCCGCTCGAGGAGCTGCCGCTGGCGGGACATCCGCTGGTCGGCACCGCCTGGGTGCTGCGCGAACAGGGCCGCGCCCCCGACCTCCTGCGCCCGCCGGCGGGCGAGGTGACGGTGCGCTTTGAAGGCGACTCGCCCTATGTGACCGCCCGGGCCGAGTGGTGCCCGTTGTTCGAGTGGGTGCAGCTCGACGCGCCGGCGGAGGTGGAGGCCCTTCCGGGCCCGCCCGAGGGCTACGGCCTCGTCGGCAAGTGGACCTGGATGGACGAGGAGGCGGCCCTGATCAGAGCCAGGGTCTTCGTCCCCGCCCAGGGAATCCCCGAGCACCAGGCGAAGGCGGCGGCGGCGATCA
>JBKJZF010000262.1:0-2863 GCA_046715315.1 Solirubrobacterales bacterium
CCGCTGGGAGAGCAGGCCTCGATGTGGCTGATGCTGGCCCTGGCCACCCCGGTCCAGTTCTGGGCCGGCTGGCCCTTCTACGCCGGCGCCTGGAATGTCGGCCGCCACGGCTCGGCCGACATGAACACCTTGATCGCGCTGGGGACTAGCGCCGCCTACCTCTACAGCCTGGTCGCGACGGTGGCGCCTGACCTGTTCGCCGAGCCGGGCGAGCTCCCCGACGTCTACTTCGACACGGCGGCGGTGATCATCGCCCTGATCCTCCTTGGGCGCCTGCTCGAGGCGCGGGCCAAGGCCGGTACGACGGCGGCGATCAAGAAGCTGATCGGGCTGCAGGCGAAGACGGCGACGATAGTCCGCGACAGCGAGGCGATCGAGGTGCCGGTCGAGGACGTCGAGCCGGGCGATCTGGTCATGGTCAGGCCCGGCGAGAAGGTTCCGGTCGACGGCGTGATCCTCGATGGCCATTCGACGATCGACGAGTCGATGCTGACCGGGGAGAGCGTCCCGGTCGACAAGGGGCCCGGGGACGAGGTGATCGGGGCGACGGTCAACAGCGCCGGCTCGTTCCGGTTCGAGGCCACGCGCGTCGGAAGCGACACCGCGCTCGCCCAGATCGTCCGCCTGGTCGAGGAGGCGCAGGGCTCGAAGGCTCCGATCCAGCGACTGGCCGACCGGGTCTCGGCTCACTTCGTGCCGATCGTGATCGCGATCGCCGCGATCGCCTTCGCCGCCTGGCTGCTCGCCGGCTCGAGCTTCACCAGCGCGATGCTGGCCGCGATCGCCGTGCTGATCATCGCCTGCCCCTGCGCCCTCGGGCTGGCGACGCCGACGGCGATCATGGTCGGCACCGGTCGTGGCGCAGAGATGGGCGTCCTTGTCCGCAGCGGCGAAGCGCTGGAGACGGCCGAGAAGCTCGATGCGATCGTGCTCGACAAGACGGGGACGCTGACCCTGGGGGAGCCGCGCGTGACCGACGTCGTCGCCTTGGACGGCGCCGCGGAGAGGGGAATCCTGGCGCTCGCCGCCGCCGCTGAATCGCGCTCTGAGCACCCGCTGGGCCGGGCGGTGGTCGCCCGCGCGCGCGAGCAGGGTCTGGAACCCGGCGAGCCGAAGGACTTCCAGGCCGCCGTCGGCCACGGCGTGACCGCCACCGTCGCCGCGAATCGAGTGGCGGTCGGCAGCGCTCGCCATCTCGGCGAGCTCGGTGTCGACGTCGCCTCCGCGGCAGAGGTGGCGGCGCAGCTCGAAGGGGCGGGCAAGACCGCGATCCACGTCGCCGTCGACGACCGGATGGCGGCGGTCATCGGTGTCGCCGACACCCTCAGGCCTGAGGCGGCCGAGGCGGTGGCCGAGCTCCGGCGGCTCGGGCTCGAGGTGGCGATGCTGACCGGAGACAACCGGCGCACCGCGGAGGCCGTCGCCCGCGAGGCCGGCATCGACCGGGTGCTCGCCGAGGTCCTCCCCGAGGAGAAGATCGCCGAGATCCGTCGCCTGCAGGACCAGGGCCACCGGGTGGCGATGGTCGGCGACGGGATCAACGACGCCCCCGCCCTGACCCAGGCCGACATCGGGATCGCGATCGGCACCGGCACCGACATCGCCATGGAGGCCTCCGACCTGACCCTGATCTCCGGCGACCTGCGCCAGGTCGCGGCGGCGATCGACCTCTCGAGACAGACGATGGGGACGATCAAGCAGAACCTGGTCGGCGCCTTCGCCTACAACGTCAGCCTGATCCCGGTTGCCGCCGGGGTGCTGTATCCGATCTGGGGCGTGACCCTGAACCCGATCCTGGCCGCGGCGGCGCTGGCCGCCTCCTCGGTGACCGTCGTCGCCAACGCCCTTCGACTGCGGGGCTTTCGGCCCGCAGCGCGGGTCGCCACCCGGGCGCGGTGAGCGATCGCGACTACATCCCCGCGCTTCGCGCCCGGGCGCTCACCCGCTTCTACGACCCGGTGGTCGGGCTGACGACCCGCGAGAGACTGTTCAAGCGCCGCCTGCTCGAGCAGGCGGCGCCGGCCCCCGGCGATCGCATCCTGGACCTCGGCTGCGGCACCGGGACGCTGGCGCTGCTGATCAAGCGGGCGCAGCCCGGCGCGGAGGCGTTCGGGTTGGACGCCGACCCGGAGATCCTGGCTCGCGCCCGAGCCAAGGCGCAGGCAGGCGGGGTCGCGATCCGCTTCGATGAGGGATTCTCGAATCATCTTCCCTATGAGGACGAGACCTTCGACGCCATCGTTTCGACGCTCTTCTTCCATCACCTGTCGCCGCACGTCAAACGGCAGACGGCCGCCGAGATCGCCCGGGTCCTGCGCCCGGGCGGCGAGCTTCATGTGGCCGATTGGGGGCCGCCGTCCGACCCGCTGATGCGTGCGCTCTCGCTGAGCATCCGGCTCCTCGATGGCTTCGAGCCAACACGCGACAATCTCAGTGGCCTCCTGCCGCCGATCTTCGAGGCAGCGGGCCTTGCTGGAGCGGAGCAGACCGGCCGGCTTCGCACGGCATTCGGAACGCTCTGCTTCTACCGAGCCGAGCGCGCCGGGAGCCCCGCGTGAGTCCGGCAAGCGGCGAGCGCGCAACCGCGGTTCTCGAGGCCAGCGGGATGCTCCGCGCCTCGGAGAAGGCGGTGGTCGAGTCGGTGATCGGGCGGCGTCCCGGCGTGATCGAGGTCGAGGCCAACCCTGTCAGCCAGACCGCGACCGTCGTCTACGACCCGATCGGGACCTCGCTCAAGGACCTGCGTCGCTGGGTCACCGAGTGCGGCAATCACTGCGCCGGCCAATCGGTCCCCGAGCACATCTGCGACCCGATGCTCGAGCCCGATCCGGCGGGCGCCGAGACGGCGGTTGCCGCTTCGCCG
>JBKJZF010000263.1:0-4755 GCA_046715315.1 Solirubrobacterales bacterium
GCGCGTCCTCGATGGCGCTCCAGGCAGCGGGCGCCCCGGTCTCCGCACCGGTCGCCGGCGTGGCCATGGGGCTGATCAAGGAAGGCGACGACCACGTCGTGCTCACCGACATCGCCGGCGTCGAGGACCACCTCGGTGACATGGACTTCAAGGTCGCCGGGACATCTGACGGCATCACCGCGCTGCAGATGGACATCAAGATCTCCGGCGTCACCTTCGAGATCCTGCGCGACGCGCTCGAGCAGGCCCGCCAGGGACGGCTGTTCATCCTCGGCAAGATGGCCGAGGCGATCGACGGCCCGCGCTCCGAGCTCTCCGAGTATGCGCCGGCGATCGAGGCGATCCAGATAGACCCCGAGAAGATCGGGGCCGTGATCGGCAAGGGCGGCGAGACGATCCGTGGCATGCAGGAGGAGTTCGAGGCCGAGATCGACATCGACGACGATGGCACCGTCCGCGTCTACGCCCCGTCGGGCAAGCTCGTCAGGGGCTGCATCGAGCGGATCGAGGCGATGACCCGCGAGGCCAAGGTCGGCGACAAGTTCACCGGCAAGGTGGTGAAGACGACCACGTTCGGCGCCTTCATCGAGCTGGTCAAGGGCACCGACGGCCTGCTTCACATCTCCAACGTGAAGCCGGGCGAGCGCGTCGGCGCGGTCGAGGACGTCCTCACCGCCGGCGACGAGCTCGAGGTCACCGTGGTCGAGGTCGACCGCGAGCGTGGCCGCATCGGCCTGCGCCTCTCGGACGACCCGTCGGTGGCGGGCAAGACCGCCGAGGACCTGCAGTCGGTCGGCACCGGTGATCCGGGCCCGCGTCGCGGCGGAGGCCGCGACGGTGGCGACCGGGGTGGACGTGACGGTGGCGGCCGTGGTGGCCGCGACCGCGAGCGCCTCCGCTAGCCCCGCCCGTTGAGCGCCCTTCCCGAGAACGTCGCTCTGACCGAGCTGGACGGCCTGCGTGTGATCACGGAGGCCGTCCCCTCGGTGCGCTCGGTGGCGCTGGGCCTGTGGGTGCGGACGGGCTCGCGCGACGAGCAGCCCGGCCAGGAGGGGCTCTCGCACTTCCTCGAGCACCTGTTGTTCAAGGGGACCGAGCGCCACTCCGCGATCGAGATCTCCGAGCTCTTCGACGGCATGGGGGCGGCGGCCAACGCCGCCACCTCGAAGGAGTCGACCCACCTGCACGCGCGCTTCCTCGACGAGCACACCGAGGACGCGTTCGACCTGATGTCGGAGATGCTGCTCGATCCCGCGCTGCCCGAGAACGAGATCGATCCCGAGCGCGAGGTCGTGCTCGAGGAGATCGCGATGTACGAGGACGAGCCGCAGGACCGCGTCCACGACGTCCTCTCCGAGGCCGTCTACGGCGAGCATCCGCTCGGCAGGCGCGTCCTCGGCGAGGCCGGGGTGATCTCGGGCGTTCCCCGCGACCAGATCGCTGGCTACCACTCGGCTCGCTACACGGCCGAGAACCTCGTCGTCTCGGCGGCGGGCCACGTCGACCACGCCGAGATCGTCGAGCTCACGGGCCGCTACCTGAAGCCGCGGTCCTCCGGCGCCAACGGCGTCCCGGCGGCCACGGCCGACGGCGCCCCCCGGCTTCGCTTCCACGCGAAGGAGACCGAGCAGTACCACATCTGCTTTGGCGGCCAGGGGATCAGCCGCGCCGACGAGCGCCGCTTCGCGCTCGGCGCGCTGGACACGATCTTCGGCGGCTCCAGCTCCTCGCGGCTGTTTCGCGAGATCCGCGAGAAGCGCGGCCTCGCCTACGCGGTCGGCTCCTACGCCGAGCAGTACGTCGATCGCGGGATGGTCGCGATGTACGTCGGTACCCGCTCCGAGAACGTCGCCGAGGCCTGCGAGATCATCGGCCGCGAGCTGGTGCTGCTGCGTGACCAGGGCGTCAGCGACGAGGAGCTGGCCCGCGCCAAGGAACACCTCAAGGGCCGGATGGTGCTGGGCATGGAATCGACCGGCGCCCGCATGGCTCGCCTCGCCCGCAGCCTCCTGTTCGAGGTCCCGCTGCTCTCGGTCGACGAGATGCTCGAGCGAGTCGACGCCGTGACCGCCGATGATGTCGCCGGCCTGGCGGGCGAGCTATACGATCCCGCCGGGCTTTCGGCGGCGTGCATCGGGCCGAGCGAGGAGCGCTTCCGCAGCGCCGCCGCCTCGGTCAGCGAGTCTTTGGCGGCGTGATCAAGGTCGCCGTCAGCGGGGCCGCCGGGCGGATGGGGGGGACCGTCTGCGAGGCCGTCGAGGCCGCCGACGACATGGAGCTGGTCGGGCGGGCGGACCCGCGGCTCGACACCCCGCTGGCCGATCTGCTGGCCGACGCCGAGGTCGTCGTCGACTTCACCACCCCCGACGCGGCCCCGGACAACGCGCTGGAGTGCGTCGCCGCCGGCGTCCACGTCGTCCTCGGCACGACGGGCTTCGACCTCGACGCGCTCGGCGCCGCGGTCGAGCGCGAGCGGACCGGCGGCGCCAACGTCCTGATCGCTCCCAACTTCGCGATCGGAGCCGTGCTGCTGATGGAGTTCTCGCGCCGCGCGGCCGAGCAGATGCCCGAGTGCGAGATCATCGAGCTTCACCACTCCGACAAGGTCGACGCGCCCTCGGGTACCGCCAAGCGCACCGCCGAGCTGATCTCAGAAGCCGGCGGCAGGGTCCACGAGCCGATTCACTCGATCCGCCTGCCGGGACTGGTCGCCCACCAGGAGGTGATCTTCGGCGGCGAGGGCCAGACGCTCTCGATCCGCCACGACACCACCGACCGCAGCTCGTTCATGCCGGGCGTGCTGTTGGCGGTTCGCCGCGTCGGCGGCCTGGAGCAGCCGGTCACGGTAGGGCTCGAGCATGTGCTCTAGGCAATCCGCGTGACCGTGGAGCTGGCGGCGCTCGACGCGACCGCACAGGCCGAGCTGGTTCGAAGCGGCGAGGCTAGCCCGCTGGAGCTGACCGAGGCGGCGATCGCGCGGATTGAGGCGCTCAACCCCGAGATCAACGCGGTCATCCACCCGCTCTTCGAGCAGGCACGCGAGGCGGCGCAGGACGAGATCGGTGACGGCCCCTTCCGCGGGGTCCCCTTCCTGCTCAAGGACATAGGCGCGACCTTCGCCGGCATGCCGCTTCACATGGGGATGCGCCTGCTGAAGGAGATGGACTTCCGCCTGCCCGTCGACACCTACCTCGCCCAGCGCTTCCGCGAGGCCGGGTTCATCACCCTCGGCAAGACCAACGTGGCCGAGCTGGGCATCCTGCCGACGACCGAGCCCGATGTCTACGGCGCCACCCACAACCCCTGGGATCTCGAGCGCTCGACCGGAGGCTCAAGCGGCGGCTCCGCCGCCGCGGTCGCCTCGGGGATGGTGCCGGTCGCTCACGCCAACGACGGCGGCGGCTCGATCCGCATTCCCGCCAGCGCCTGCGGCCTGGTGGGGCTGAAGCCGACCCGCCAGCGGACCAGCGAGGGCCCGGTGATCGGCGACGTCATGTCCGGCCTCACCACCGAGCTGGTGGTCTCGCGCTCGGTCCGCGACACGGCGGCGATCCTCGACGCGGTCCACGGCCCGGCCCCGGGTGACCCCTACGTCGCCCCGCCCCCCGAGCGGCCCTACGTCGAGGAGCTGGGGGCCGAGCCGGGAAAGCTTCGGATCGGGATGGCGCTGCAGCCGCCAATCGAGGCCGAGGTCGACCCGGTGGTGATCGAGGCCACCCTGGATGCCGCCGGCCTGCTCGAGTCCCTCGGCCACGAGCTGGGGGAGTGGGACGTTGCGGTCTTCGAACCGTTTGACATCGTCGAGACCTTCCTCACCCGGTGGACGTCTGGGCAGGCGGCCACGGCGATGACCCTCGGGCAGGCCGCCGGGCGCGAGCTCGGGCCGGACGACTTCGAGCCGTTGACCTGGGCGCTGATCGAGGCGGGCCGCAAGCACAGCGCCCCCGAGTACCTGGACGCCGTCGCCAAGCACCAGCTGATGACGCGAATCGCCGCCGGCGCCCACGAGTCGGGCTTCGACCTGATGCTGATGCCGACGATGGGCGAGCGCCCCGTGCCCCTGGGAACCTTCGACGACTCGGGCCCCGAGCCGATGGACGTGATCCACCGCGCGGCCCTGACCGCCAGCTTCGCCGCCTTCTTCAACGCCAGCGGCCAGCCCGCGATCTCGCTGCCGCTGTACTGGAGCGAGGACGGGCTCCCGATCGGAGTCCAGCTCGCCGCTCCGCTGGGACGGGAGGACCTGCTGATCCGCGTCGCCGCCCAGCTCGAGCGGGCGCGGCCGTGGGCCGACCGCACACCGCCGACCTTCGCGCAGGGATAATCACCGCGATGGGCGCGATCTCAGGCGTGATCACGGCGATGGTGACCCCCTTCGACCAGGAGGGTGCGGTCAACCTCGACTCGGCGCGCTCGCTCGCCGGCCGCCTCGTCGACCAGGGCTCGCACGGGCTGGTCGTCGCCGGCACCACCGGCGAGTCGCCGACGCTGTCCGACGCCGAGAAGCTGGAGCTGCTGAGGGCGGTCAAGGACGAGGTCGGCGACCGCGCGACGGTGATCTGCGGGACCGGCTCGAACGACACCGCGCACGCGGTCGAGCTGACCAAGCGCGCCTGCCGGGTCGGCGCCGACGCGGTCCTCGTCGTCACGCCCTACTACAACAAGCCGAACCCGGCCGGCCTCCGGGCCCACTTCGAGGTCGCAGCCGACGCCGCCGGCTCGACCCCGGTCGTCCTCTACAACATCCCCTCGCGC
>JBKJZF010000264.1:0-2651 GCA_046715315.1 Solirubrobacterales bacterium
CCACGGACGCGCGATCACCGATCTGCGGGTCTCGGTTACCGACCGCTGCAACTTCCGCTGCCAGTACTGCATGCCGGCGGACGGCTTGCCGTGGCTCGAGCGCAGCGAGATCCTGCGCTTTGAGGAGATCGAGCGACTGGTGCGGCTGCTGGTGGGCCTGGGCGTGCGCGAGGTGCGGCTCACCGGGGGCGAGCCGCTGGTGCGACGCGACTTCCCCGTGCTGGTCTCGATGCTGGCCGGGATCGATCGGCTCGAGGATCTGGCGCTGACCACGAACGGGTATCTGCTCGAGCGCGACGCCGACGCCCTCGTCGCCGCCGGGCTGCGGCGGGTCAACGTCTCGATCGACTCGCTCGAGCGCGACCGGTTCTTCCAGATCACCCGCCGCGACGCCCTGCCGCGGGTGCTACGCGGGCTCGCGGCAATCACCCGCCACCGACAGGTGCGGCCGGTGAAGGTGAACGCGTTGGCGATCCGCGGCTTCACCGAACGCGAGGTCGAGCCCTTCGTCGAGTTCGCGCGCTCGACCGACTACCAGGTGCGATTCATCGAGTTCATGCCGCTCGACGCCGACCACGCCTGGGAGCCCGACGCCGTCCTCGCCGGCGAGGAGCTGCGGGCGATGATCGACGCGATCCATCCGCTCGAGGAGCTGCCGCGCGAGCCTTCGGCGACGGCCCGCGTCTTCCGCTTCCGTGACGGGCGCGGCGAGATCGGCTTCGTCAATCCCGTCTCCGAGCCCTTCTGCGCCGACTGCAACCGGATCCGGCTCACCGCCGAGGGCAAGCTGCGCACCTGTCTGTTCTCGCTGCGTGAGACCGACCTGCGCGGACCGCTGCGGGCTGGCGCGAGCGACTCCGAGTTGGCACAGCTGGTCCGCGAGGCGGTCTGGAGCAAGGAGCTGAAGCACCGGGTGAACGAGCCCGGCTTCGTGCAGCCGGCGCGGACGATGAGCGCGATCGGCGGCTGAGATGCCCCGGAGCCTCGGCAGGCTCGACCGCCACGAGATCGCGGGCGGCCTCGGGGACGCCGGGCTCTTCATCCCGATCGCGGTGGCCCTGGTCGCGATCAACGGGCTCAACGCAACCGCGGTCTTCGCCGGGGCCGGCCTCGTCTACATCGCGACCGCGCTGTTCTTCGCCGTGCCGGTGCCGGTACAGCCACTGAAGGCCTTCGCCGCGGCGGCGATCGCGCTCGAGCTCGACGCGGCCACGATCGCCGCGGGGGCGCTGCTGATGGCCCTGGCGATGGGGCTCCTGGTGGCCACCCGGCTCGCGCGCTGGCTCGCCGACCGATTCCCCCTGGTGCTGGTGCGGGGGATCCAGGCGGCGGTCGCCCTCCTGCTCGCCAAGGCCGCGATTGAGCTGGCGGCGCGCGGCAACTGGTCGGGCCTGGCGCCGATCGACCCCGGCGTCAGCTTCGCGCTCGCGGTCGGCGCCTGCGCGCTGCTCTTCCTGGCCAGCGAGCGCAACAGGTTCCCGGGGAGCCTCGTGGTCCTCGGGGGCGGCGCGGCGATCGGGATCGCGGTCTCCGGCCTGCCCGGCGGCCTCGACCTCGGGCCGCAGCAGGTCGCGATCTCGATCCCCGACGGCGGTGCGTTCGCGACGGCGCTGACGGCGCTCGTGATCGCCCAGATCCCACTCACCTTCGGCAACTCGGTGGTCGCGACTGCCGACGCCGAGCGCAGCTACTTCGGCGAGCGCGCCCGCCGGGTCACGCCCGGCCGGCTGGCCGCCTCGATCGGGCTCAGCAACCTCGCCGCCGGGCTCAGCGCCGGACTCCCTGTCTGCCACGGCGCCGGCGGGGTCACCGCGCACTACCGGCTGGGGGCGCGGGCGGCCGTCGCCACGATCTTCACCGGCGGCCTCTATCTGACGCTGGGAGTCGCCTTCGGCAGCTCCCTGCCGGCGCTCCTCACCCTGCTCGTCCCCGGCGCCCTGGCGGGGATGCTCGCCTTCGTGGCGATCCAGCACGGCCTGCTCGCCGCCCGCCTCGAGCGCCTCGGCGAGCGGCTGATCGCCGGCGGGGTCGGCGTCGTCACCCTCGCCACCGGCAACCTCGCGATCGGCTTCGGCGCCGGAGTGCTGGCGCTGGTGGCGCAACGCGGATGGCGGCGGCTGCGACCGGCGGGCGCGCCCCCGCCAGCGCCCGGTAGTACGGTCGCGGCCCCGACCGAGGAGGCTTATGCAGGCTCAGGAGTGGATCAAGTCGTTCGCCGGTGAGATCGGCGGCGAGCCGCCGAGCGAGGAGGAGTTCGCCCAGCTGCTCGAGCTGGCGGCCGTCGCCGCGCACGACTCGGAGCGGATCGCGGCGCCGATCGCCTGCTATCTCGCCGGGCGCGACGGACGGCCGGCGGCGGAGCTGAAGGCTGCGGCCGAACGGGTCGCGGGCGGCTGACCGCCTGGATTCATCCGAGATCGGCGCCCAGGGCCCCGCGAGCGAGCATCGCCGCCGCCCGCTCCAGGTCCGCGGCCGAGTTGACGCTGAACGCGAGCCGGGCCGGATCGCCGAAGCGGACCAGCTCCCGCTCGTCGATCAGGTCCGGCCGCAGCGCGGCCAGCGCTGCCCGCAGGGGCGCGCCGCGCTCGAGTGCGCCGGCCAGCGACTCACGCTGGTCCTGGCCGTACAGGGCGAGCAGCGGCTCGAGCTCG
>JBKJZF010000265.1:0-3641 GCA_046715315.1 Solirubrobacterales bacterium
CGCATCCGCAGCGCGTTTCGCAGCAGGTCGCGGATCGTCACCTCTCCCCGCCCCTCGACCGAGGCGGGCCGGGTCTCGAGACGGACCACGTGTGGCTGGCGCAGTCGCAGCTCGGCGGCGTCCTCGATCGTGATCACCCGGTCGCTCGGATCGACGTAGACGGAAAGCGCGTTCAGAAGCGTCGTCTTCCCGGTGCCGGTCCCGCCCGAGATCAACAGGCTGCGGCGCTCGCGCACGGCCCTCGCCAGGAGCTCGCGGGCGTCGGCGGTGAGCGTCCCCAGCTCGACCAGGCGGTCCGCGTCGGGCCGCTCGCCGGCGAAGCGCCTGATCGAGAGCGCCGGGGCGTCGACGGCCAGCGGCGGGATCACGACGTTTACCCGCGAGCCGTCCGCGAGGCGGGCATCGGCCATCGGGCTGAGCTCGTCGACCCGGCGCCCGAGCGGGGCGAGGATTCGCTCGATCGCGTCGCGGAGCTCCTGTTCGGATCTGAACCCCACCTCGGCGCGCTCCACCCGCCCCCGTCGTTCGACGTAGACGCGGTCGGGCCCGTTGACCAGCACGTCCTCGACCTCGGGGTCGGCGAGCAGCTCCTCCAGCGGACCGAGCCCGATCGCGTCGCGGAGGATCAGCTCGGCGACCTCGGCGCGCCGCTCGGCGGGCAGGACCGCCGCCTCGCTCTCGACCAACTCGCGCACCGCCGACTCCAGGCTCGTCGTCAGAGGCCGGCCGGTGGCGGCCTCGGACCTGCGCAGCTCTCCCAGCCGCCGCCGAAGCTCGGCGGCGAGCGCCTGGGCGTGCGCGGCGGCGTTCCTCACCTTCTCTAGAGAAGCGCAGGGCCCCGGGCTCTCCCCCGTCCACCAGCAAAGGAGCACAATGGCGTTATGAAGCGTCGAATCACGTTGAGCCCGTTGGCGGCACCCCTAGTTGCCCCGGGGGGCTGCGACTCGCAATCGGCGAGCGAGGAACCGGCCGCCAACACCCAGTTCACGCGCACGGTCACCCTTCACCCCTCTCCGCACCTCGACGGCATCTGAAGAGAGCCAAGGAACGGCTGAGCGTCAGCCACAAGCGGCCAGCGCACCCCTGCGCCGAGATCGAATTTCCTTCCGGTTACCCGGAAAGGGCGACCGACATCCACACCGCTGCTGAGGTGGACTGTGACGAGGCCCATCGGTTGGTCCGAGCAGCCCGAGCGCCATGCAAGCTGCCTGACGATCCCTGCCCCGTGGCCGGATTCATCTGCGGGCTCGACGGCGAGGTCGGGGGCCAGCGCGTGCCGCTCCGTTGCGAGCAGGGCGATCGGTCAGTCGAATGGGCGTTCTCGATCGGATACTGAGGCTTGGCGAGTAGGCGTCAGCCGCGGGTCGTCATCTCGATGCTCTGGGACCGGGGAACTCGAGCGTGCTCGAGCCGATCGGAGGCGCGACTACCCGGCAGTGACCGCCTGGCGCTGCTCTTCGATCAGGCGCACCTCGAAGCTCTGGCCCACCTGCTCGGCGACCTCGGCGGCCTCCTCGAGTGCCTCCTTGGCACCCGGCTCGCCCAGCTCCTTCCGCGCCAAGGCCACAATTCGGAGTGAGCGCGGCAGCGACCAGAGCATGCCCCGCTCGCGCGCGATCCCGGCGCATCGCTCGGCCTCGGCGAGGGCTTCGGGACCCCTGCCAACGGCGAGCAGGGCCTCGGCGTAGACCGCCCCCCGCCACGCCTCCGCCTCGCCGCCGCTGCCCATCGCCTCCCTGAGGAGCTTGTCGGCATGCTCGAGCGCGTCGAGGGCGCCTTCGGCATCCCCGCTCGCCACGCGCGCCCATCCCAAGGAGAACAGCGCCCAGGTCCGCGAGAAGACGTCACCGAGCTGCTCGGTGAGCTCGTAGTTGCGCTGCGCCAGGGCCAGGCCGGCGTCAAGGTCACCCCGCATCGCGAGCATCACCGCCAAGTTCCCCCGGGTCCAGCTCTCGGTCTCGGGGTCACCCTGCTCAGCGGCGATCTGCAGCGCTGACTCAAACAGCCTCTCGGCCTCCTCGAAGTTCCCGGCGTCGCGACACAGCAGCCCCCTCGCCATCAGCGCCCACGCATACGGGCAGCCGAGCACCAGGCCCGCGCCAAGCGTCGGATCGCCGCCCGCGATCTCGTCGGCCTCGCCCAGGAGCCGCTCGACCTCGCCCCAATCGCCCGCGCACAGGAACCCGTACGAGCCGGCCACCCGGATCGCGACCCGCAGCGCATCGTCGCCGGACCGATCGGCCAGCCTGACCGCCTCGGTGACGCCGGCGGTCCAGGCGCTCGCCTGGTGGTCGACGCCGGGACGGGCCGAGCCCAGCATCTCCAGCAGGGCCAGCGAGCGCAGATCCTCGGTCCGGGTGGCGATCTCGCGCGCCTCGGACAGCAGCGAGTCGGCCTCCCCGGCCTCCATCCCCAGCCGCCAGCCGTAGTCGAGCTGCAGCACCCTCGATGAGACCGCCAGCGCCAACGTCTCCTCGGACTCCGGCAGCTGGCCGGCGAGCTCGGCCACCTGGCGCCAGAGGCGCAGCGCGTCCTGGGGGTGGCTGTATCCGGCCCAATGAGCGGCGCGGGCGCTCCAGCGCGCCGCCTCCAGCGTCTCGCCCCCCTGCTGGAGGTGCTGGGCGATCAGCGCCGCCAGCTCGTCGTGGCGCTCCGGGTTCAGCTCGATCGTCGCCCGGGCGGTTGCGGCATGGGCGGCGGCGCGCTGTTCGCCGAGCTGGGAGCCGTAGGCGACCTCGCGCGTGAGGGGGTGGCTGAAGGCGAGGATCCGCTCCGGATAGATCTCCTGCTCGTGGAGAAAGCCGCTCGCGATCAGCTCCCTGAGCGCGGCCTCGAGCGGCTCCTCGTCGCGGCCGGTGACCCGCCGCAGCGCCGGCTCCGAAACCTCCTTGCCGATCACCGACGCCGACTGCAGCACCGCCTTCGCGGTTGGCTCCAGGCGGTCGATCCGAGCGGCGAGGATGACCTGCACGGTTGGCGGGACTCCGGTGTCCTCAACCGACCCCACCAGCCGGTGGGCGCCGCGCTCCCCCTCCAGGGTGCCGGTCTCGACCAATTCGCGAACCACCTCCTCGATGAAGAACGGGTTGCCGCCGGTTCGCTCGTGGATCAGCTCGGCGAGCCCGTCGAGCGAAGGGTCGTCGCCCGCCAGGTCCGCGAGCAGCTCGCCGGTCGACTCGGGCCCGAGCGGAACCAGGGAGATCCGCCGGTAGGCGGGCGAGTCCATCCACTCGGCCTCGTACTCGGGGCGGAAGTTGAGCACGGCCAGGGTCGGGGTGTCCTCGACGGCGGCGACCATCTCCGCCAGGAACTCGTCGCTGCCCTCGTCCATCCAGTGCAGGTCCTCGACCACGTTGACCACCGTTTCCCTCCGGCCCGGCGCCCGGTAGAGCCGTCTGATCACGCCGCGCAGGGCGCGCTGGCGGGCCTCGGCGCTCATCTTCGGTGGCGGCCGCTCGGGGTCGGGCACGGCGAGGAACTCGAAGATCAGTGGCAGGTCGTCGGCGAAGGTTGGATCGAGCAGCAGCAGCCGCCCGGCGATCTTCTCCCGGGCGACCCGCTCGGAGTCGTGATCGGAGATCCCGAAGTAGCCGCGCAGCATCTGCAGCACCGGCATGAATGGGATCGCCTGGCCGTGCGCC
>JBKJZF010000266.1:0-3491 GCA_046715315.1 Solirubrobacterales bacterium
GCCTCGGCCAGGTCGCCGCCCCCGCCACCGAGCTTGCCCTCCAGCTGGTCGGCCATCTCGTCGATGGCCTCGGCCACGATCGTGTTGAGCACGCTGTTGGGGAAGGACAGCGACATGCTCGACCCCAGTGCGCGGAACTCGAACTTGTTGCCGGTGAAGGCGAACGGGGAGGTACGGTTGCGATCGCCGCCGTGCATCGGCAGGTCCGGCAGCACCGGCGTGCCCATGTCGAGCGTGGCGTCGGGGGTGTTGCCGTCGCCGCCCGAGGCGATCGAGTCGAAGGCCTTCTCCAGCTCGGCGCCGAGGAAGATCGAGATGATCGCCGGCGGCGCCTCGTTGGCCCCCAGCCGGTGGTCCTGGCCGATGTTGGCGACCGAGGCCCGCAACAGGCCCTGGTGCTTGTTGACGGCCTGGATCACCGCGGCGCAGAAGAACATGAAGCTGGCGTTCTCCGCGGGGGTGTCGCCCGGGTCCATCAGGTTGCCCCCGGTGTCGGTCCCCATCGACCAGTTGTTGTGCTTGCCCGAGCCGTTGACGCCGGCGAAGGGCTTCTCGTGCAGCAGGCAGACCAGGCCGTACTTGCGGGCCACGTTCTGCAGCAGCTGCATCGTCAGCTGCTGGTGGTCGGAGCCGACGTTCGAGTTCTCGAAGATCGGCGCGATCTCGTACTGACCCGGAGCCACCTCGTTGTGGCGCGTTTTCACCGGCACGCCCAGCTTCGCCAGCTCGAGCTCCGTCTCCAGCATGCAGGCGAGCACGCGCTCGGGAATCGAGCCGAAGTAGTGGTCGTCGAGCTCGTGGCCCTTCGGCGGCAGCGCGCCGAACAGCGTGCGCCCGGTGGTCACCAGGTCAGGCCGCTCGAAGAAGTACTGCTCGTCGATCAGGAAGTACTCCTGCTCGGGGCCGACGGTGGTGAATACGCGCTGGGCCTTCTCGTCGCCGAGCAGCCTCAGCGCCCGGATCGCCGAGTGCGAGAGCGAGTCCATCGAACGCAGCAGCGGGATCTTGGCGTCGAGGGCCTCGCCCGTCCACGAGGCGAACGCCGTCGGGATGCAGAGCAGCGCCCCGTTCGGGTTCTCGAGGATGAACGCCGGGCTCGTCGGGTCCCAGGCGGTGTAGCCACGCGCCTCGAAGGTGGCGCGGATGCCGCCGGTGGGGAACGAGGAGGCGTCAGGCTCGCCCTGGATCAGCTCGGTGCCGGAGAACTTGGCGAGCGCGCCGCCCTCTCCGTCGGGCTCGAAGAAGGAGTCGTGCTTCTCGGCGGTCAGGCCGGTCAGCGGCTGGAACATGTGCGTGTAATGGGTGGCGCCGTGCTCGAGGGCCCACTCCTTCATCGCCTCGGCCACCTCGTCGGCGAGGCTCGGGTCCAGCGCCGCGCCGGTCGCGAGCGTGTCCTGAAGCTGCTTGTAGGTGTCCTTCGAGAGGCGATCCTTCTGCACCGCCGGCGAGAACACGTTCGCGCCGAAGGGATAGCCCTCACGGGTGAAGTCGACTGTGCCCAGGGCGTCGCCGTTGGAGCTCCACTTGGTCGCGGTCAGGTTCTGCTCACGAATCTTGGTCATCTCTTGGGCTCGCCTCCTAGCGGCGCGGCGCGCTCCGCTGAGCACGCCGCTGCGGTCCGTTCATCTCAAAGATCTTGCGAGAGCCCAGACTAGACGGCGCGACGCGGGGGCGAGTTATCCGTGTGTCGAAGATTTGCCCCCCGGCGGTTGGCCCCGGTGTACAAGCGCAGGCCCGGGCGAGAGGACCTCACCGACATCCGGGCGGGGGGTAGGATCGCGGCGTGGGGATGTTCGACTTCTTCAGGCGGCGTCGCGAGCGCGAGAGCGCGGTTCAGAGCCTCAGCCCCGGCGCTCAGCCCTCCCAGCAGGTGAAGCCGGTGGCCACAGGCGGGGGGCTGGGCCAGCAGGCGCAACCGGTCCCGGGACAGCCGGCGGGCCTCGACCTCAGCCAACTCGGCCAGATTGGCGCGCTCATCGCCCAGGCCGCGCAGGCAGGCAACATCCAGGTTCACCAGGGCACGCCGCAGGAGATCGACCTCCGGGGCACCGGCCAGCGCGAGGAGATCCTCGGGATCATGGCCCAGCACGGGATCGACGCCGAGGCGGGCTCGGGCCAGCAGATCGACGCTGCCGACATGCCCGGGATGCAGCAGCAGATCCTCGACGCCCTTTCCCAGCACGGCGTCGACGTCTCCGGCGCCGACGCCGGCTCCGGATCGGACCTCGGCGGGCTGGGAGCGGTCGGTGGCGGCAGCGACTCCGGTGGTGGCGACTCCGGCGGGGGAGGGGGCGACTAAATCGCCCCTACAATGCCCGGCCCGGGGCTCGGCCCCGCCCGCGCCCGTAGCTCAGTTGGATAGAGCGTCGGTCTACGAAACCGAAGGTCACTGGTTCGAGTCCAGTCGGGCGCGCTCCTCATTGGGGGCGAAAACCGCTTCGGCAAGCGGTTTCCGGCCGACTGGGTCTGAAGGTCGGCCGAGCCCGGATTTCGGCCCTTCGGGCGCCGTCGCCCAGAAAGACCATCGCGCAAACCATCGCGCAGAACAGCGTGGCGGCCGATGACGGACCCGCCGAACCGGCCGGGCTCGACGTCCGGACGGGTCCGGCGCCGTGGTCATGTGGTGGAGCTCACCGCGTTCAGATCGTAGGTGACGAGTTCAACGGTCGCGCAAGATCCACGGCGCCACGCGAGGACGAGGATGCGCCGAGCGATTGGCGCCCTTGCGGCGTCGAATCCAACGGCCGCGGCCTCAGACGCGGCTCCGACCACTCTGGGAACAGCATGACCTCAACGGTGCGGCCAGGTCCAGTGGCCCGGAGGCGAGCTCGCCGAGCTACGGTCGGTTGCGGCCGTAGAGGTCGTGCGCCCTGACCCATTCTGCGACGACGATCGCCCAGCCGAGTGAGAGCTCTCCGCAGAGCGCCGTCGCCGCGACGATCTCGGCCAGCTTGCGGACCCTCCCGGTCCCGTAGCAGCCGAGCAGCTCCAGGCATTCGCGCTGGGTGGCGAGCCCCGTGCCGCCACCGTAGGTGCCGACGATCAGCTGGCGCTCTCCGAAAGACGCCCTCCCCAGCGCAGACCACGACGTCGGGTCGCCCTTGCGGCGAGCGCGAATCCAAGCTAGGGTGCCCACATCAGCGGTCGAGCACTTAGCCGAGGTGCGCACGGTCCGGGCGACACCGGCGACACCGGCGGCACCGGGCCATGTGCTCGCCGCTCGCTCGCCGGGGCGGTCGCCCTGCTCGGCGCCGCGGCGATCCCGCTCGCCACGGCCCCGGCGGCCGGCGCGTTCGGCACGTTCGCGGCGGCGGTCGACTACCCGGTCGGGGACGGCCCCGTCTCGGTCGCCGTCGGCGACCTGAACGGCGACGGCAGGCAGGACCTCGCGGTCGCGAACGAGGCCACCGACAACGTATCGGTCCTGCGCGGCAATCAGAACGGCACGTTCGCGGCGGCGGTCGACTACCCGGGCGGGGACGGCCCCGTCT